>NZ_JALBGX010000070.1:0-34938 GCF_023006465.1 Rhizobium sp. PRIMUS64
CTGGCCCACCGTCACCGCCCCCGTTGCCGCCTGCAGCCGGCGGGCCAACGGTGAGTGGTCGCGATGCGTGTGGCTGACGAAGATATGCGTCACCGCGCGGCCGCCAAGCGCTGCCATCAGCGCCTGAAAATGCGCCTCATCCTCCGGCCCGGGATCGATGACCGCGACGGAGGCGGAGCCGACGATATAGCTGTTGGTGCCGAAAAAGGTGAAAGGGCCGGGATTGTTCACTGTAACCCGCTCGACCCCTGAAACAACCGGCACGGCTTGCCCATAGGCCGGCTCGAAAGCGAGGTCGAATGCGGGACTGTCCATGAAGGAATGATCTCGGGTCGATGACGTCGCCAATTCCTAGCACGACGGCGGCCGCTACGCAGCGCATAAATCTGCGCCGGGTTAAACTTAGTCATTGTGACAGGCGAAGAGCTTTGCTAATCAGGCGTCGATTTGAGCAAGCGGTTTCCGCTCAAGCTCTGGTGGGGCGTCGCCAAGCGGTAAGGCAACGGTTTTTGGTACCGTCATCCCTGGTTCGAATCCAGGCGCCCCAGCCACGCTAACTTTACGCTTTTATTGCTGATATTTGCGCCCATGAAGCGGCCCGGGCCGCTCTTATGTCATTATAAAGATGACCATAGGATTGTATTGATATCTTTACAAATATATAGATATGATTATGATCATAAAGATATCTATATGATGAGGCCTTTATGGCGCGACCAAACCCAGAAAGCGCTCTACGCTTCCCGCTTTCAACTATTTTGGGGAACGAAACGCATGTGCGGGTGATGCGGGAATTATCGCTTCACGGCGGGCAATTGAGCGTTGGCAATCTCATCAACAGAACCAAAATATCCCGCCCTCCCATACTCGCCTCGCTGGCAACCCTCACAAGTTTTCAAATCGTTACCGAAAGTGGAACCGGATATGCCCGTCTTTTTAGTCTCAATCGAGGCTCACCATTCTCTACCCCGGTGCAAGCCCTGTTCGAGACGGAGGAAAGCCGTTTTGCCGATATCCTTGCCGCAGTGAAAGAATGCGCCTCCCTCTTCGGGGACAAGGTTGTGGCGGCATGGGTATTTGGCAGCGTCGCGAGGGGGGAAGACAACGCCTCAAGCGATTTGGATGTGGCGCTCATAGCTGATGCGCCAGACATCGAAACGATACAAAACCGAAGCATCGATTTTCTAGCAGCAAAAGGAAAGGAGTTATCCTTTGCGCCATCGATCAACACCCTGTCTATCACTGACCTGAGACGATTACGCCAAAGCGGCGATCCCTTATGGAAAGCGTTTCTAAACGAAGGACTGGTAGTACTTGGACCTCGTCCGGAATCGATAACGATGTGAAGAGATTACGTTGACCAGAAGTGGCCCCTCGAAACCCTCTGACGCTCGCCATGGTGCAAATCGCTTGATAATCGCCAGGGGATTTCTGGAATCGGCCAAAGTGCAAATCAGCAGTGCTCAAGCAGGAACACTTGGAAATCCGATTGCCGCGACTGTGGTCAACGCGGCAATTGCCTATACGGATGCACTCACGGCAACGTTCGCGAACAAGATCAATCAAAACGATCACGCAGCGGTCATCAAGACTTTGCGAGACGCATTGGGAAATCGACTGCCAAAATCTCAGGAGACCAGGCTAACTCGCATTCTCGGCAACAAAGACTTAGCCCAATACGGCGGCCGCTTCATGCTGCTATCCGACGCGGAATCTCTATTCGAGCAGTTGAAGGAATACGCAGAGTGGGTGGAAAACGAGATGACCCGCCGCTGATCTAAACTCTACGCCAGTCGCTATTTCCGCCTTCCCTAGGGGGCGTGGGTCTGGTGGACTTAACGCGGCTGCCCACTCTGTTGCCGCGAACTACCTGCCAAAATTTGAGTTCGGTTAATACTGTGGAGGATGAAGGTGGCCGAATTGTTCGGAATGCTTGATGATGAATGGGAAGGGCTGCAGCCCTATCTCGGCGGAACGTTTACAACCCAAACCTTTCGAAGCGCCGTAGAACAGAACGCACCGCATGCCTGGGCAAAACTAGTTGAGCGATATGGGCGGGGCGGAAAAGGCAGCGGCAAGTACTATTCGCCGTCGAACATTCTATACAATTACCTAAATGACAAAGCTCGCAATTCCCTGATTATTCGGCGTGGCTTCGTACCATCTGAAAAAGGGTGGGGAACGCGAATCGTGGTCCAATGGCAAATTGCCGATGCGGTTGCGCCAATCACAAGCGAAGAAGATAAGCAATTTATTGAAGGCAGAGAGGAGCGACGTGTGCACCTCTTGCGCGAACGAAAACCCGGCTTGCGACGAGATCTTCTCAGAGTTCGGAAACGTGTGGGCATGTCCTGCGACATTTGCAAAGCGACCGGTTCGCACATCGCGGAAGACATGCGCGACTCCATGTTCGAAGCTCATCACGACAAGGAGCCTTTCTCTACTCCCGGTGAGCGCGCGGTAACGATCAAAGACATGGCCTTGCTTTGTGCAAACTGCCATCGCTTGCTTCATCGCCTTGTGGCCCTGAAGGACCGATGGTTTTGGGTGGAGGAAGCCCGCCAGGAGTTTGGTTTCGAGCTCCAAGCCATATCCGTATGAAATCCGGCTTGACGCCTTAAGTCGCCGCACCGCTGACTGAATTACACTGTGACATCTCGTCCGGCGGCGCCAGCCTGTGAGCTTCTGTTAGTCGATAGCCGCTTTTTGCGTCACGCTCTTGCGCGCCATGGCTTCTTCAGCAAAGTTCGGCTTCAAATAGAAGGGTGGGGCATGAGCAAATCTTGGATGGTGCGCGCTGAGCGTGACGGGCGGCTGTTCGACGCGTTCAAAGAGAAATCGGCGGTCGCGATTGGCTGGAACGAAGTTGGTGACCTATCGAATGTGAAGACACGGAAGGCGATTAGCGATCTAGTTACGGCGACGTGGCCGGAGACTAAGCTACAGTCGGTTGCCATGGTTGCTGGCCAGCTTCATCGATTTGTCAACGAAATCGATGTCGGCGACATGGTCGTAACCTACAATCCTTCGCGCCGCGTTTATATGATCGGCGAGATCGCCGGCCCCTATCGCTACGACACTTTGGTCGATCCTGAAGATGCACAGGTTCGGCCTGTGCACTGGCAGGGAGAAGTCAGTCGGGATCTCCTATCCGTTGAAAGTCGTAACAGCCTCGGTGCAATCTCCACGCTGTTTCGGATATCAAACGATGTTGCCGCAGAGCTCAAGAAGGCGATGGTCTCGGGACAGCCTGTGAAACCAGAGGCGGTAGCGACGACAGATGCGACGGAGGACGATCTCTTCAAATCGATGGAGAGCCGCGCTCATGAGTTTATAAAGGACAAGGTCAACGCACTCGCCTGGGACGACATGCAGGAGCTTGTCGCGGGATTGTTACGCTCGCTGGGTTACAAGACGCGGGTCTCGGACGCAGGGCCAGATCGCGGGAAGGACATAGTTGCCTCTCCGGACGGGTTCGGTTTCGAGTCGCCTCGTATTGTAGTCGAGGTCAAACATCGTAAAGGCACAATGGGCGCACCGGACGTTCGAAGCTTCCTAGGTGGCCGACACCCGCAGGATAAGGGTCTGTATGTGAGCACCGGCGGTTTCACGCGCGAAGCTCGGTATGAAGCGGAGCGTGCAAACATCCCGCTGGCGCTCATGGATCTAGACGACTTAGTGAAGAGCCTGCTGGAGCAATACGGGAAGCTTGACCTTGAGGCTCAGCAACTCGTGCCCCTGAAGCGAATCTTCGTGCCGGCTTGGACATAGCGGTTAGTGATTCAGTTCCCCATCCGCAATGTCAGTCGGGCTTGCTGTTCGCTTCGTTGACTTCATCGCCTCAACGATCTCCATCGTTTCGACTGAAACGTGGGTGACGCGAGCGATCAGGTCAATCATCCTGAACCGCGCCAGGATCTCCGGAGGCCGTTTGGCTTAAGTTATGCGGCCAGCGCTAATTGGTCCAGCATGGCGTAGTATCGTACCTCGGCTTCGGCTGATGCTGACGACGCCATTCACCGCCCGGAACAACGTGCGGGCGCGGATGGCGCGGCTCGGGGGCCATGTCGGGCTGCAGTTCGGGCAGAGGTTCGGCGATCATATCCATGAGGAAGAGGTGCTCGTCGAGATGCCATTGCGGCGTCGGGCTGGTTTCCGGCGGGGAGTGGTCGAGTATCGCGTTCCAGAAGTTTCGAACGCGGCAGCGCCCGATAACCAACCGATCTCACCTTACCCGCGCTCTGCAAACAGTCGAACACCTGTGAGTCCGGCAAGCTTTTCCGCGAGCGCATCCTGAAACCCAGCATCAGCCACCTCCGCCGCCGCCTCCCGCCGCTGCCGATGATACCAATAACCACCGCTGACTCTGGCGGCACCATCATCGCTCACCGCCAGCCATGTCTGGGTGAGGTGCCCCATCTCCAGATCATCGGGCGCGCCGGCGCCGCCCATCTTCGTCGGCACCCAGCCGGGGTCCACCGCGTTGCTCAGAACATCCGGCCAGTGGCGGGCGAGGGCGGCGGCGAGGGTGGCGATGTAGAGCTTGCTTTCCGAATAGGCCTGGCTGGCGTTCCACGGCCGCTTCTTCCAGTCGATATCGTCAAGGGCGCTGCTGCCGCTGCGGTGCATGCCGCTCGTGAGATAGACCAGGCGGTCGGGGCGGGTGATCCAGGCGGTGAGGAGATAGGGAGCAAGCACATTCACCGCCAGCGTCTTTGCGTGACCATCAGGTGTTTCGCCCCGGCTCCGCTCGAGGTAGATGCCGGCATTGTGGATGACGGCGTCCATGCGGCCGATGGCGTTGACCTGCTCGGCAATCGATTGCGTTTCCGTGGCGCTGGCGAGATCGCCGATGACGAGGCCGAGTGCGGCAGAGGAAATCTCTGATATGGCGGCGGCCCGCTCCCGGGAGCGGGCATGCAGCACGACGTCATGGCCTTCCTTCATCAGGGTGCGGGCGGCGGCAAGCCCGAGGCCATCGGTGGAACCGGTGATGAAGATGCGGCTCATGGGGTTTCCTTTCGCGGTGGCGTGGGGTGGGGTGGGGTGGGGTGGGGGGAGTCAAGCAGGTTTTGGTTGGGGGCTCAATGCTGGAGTTAAGGGGCGGGTTCCCGTGCTCCCAGGTGAGGATCCATGGGAATTTACCGATCGGGATATTTCGGGATGTGGAGCAGGGTTGAGGCTAATGAATTTTCCCGCTCGGTAATATGGATGGTGGCTTGGGCGCGGCATGAACCCTCGGCTCAAGACAGAGCAGGAATTTCAGACATATCGGGCTAGAGATCTGTGAGGTCGGCCCCTCACCCGGCTGCCGCCACCCGTACCCGGGTCGAGACGAGTGGCTCGACCCCGGTAGGTTAGGGTGAGGGGCAGCCATTCATGCTGACCTCCATCCATCAGCAGCGGGCATGGATCCTCGGCTCAAGGCCGAGGATGACGGAGGGTGGGGTGGTGTCCCAACCAAATTCTACCCCACTAAACTAATGAAATCAGCCCTATCACCCTCGCCGCCGCTCCGCCCCCGCCGCAATCGTCTGCACCAGTTCATCCACCTCCCGCGCCAGCCGCTCCAGCGGCAGGCCGACGAAGCGGCCTTCCAGGCTGATGCTGACCACCCCATGCACCGCGCCAAACAGTGTGCGGGCGCGGATGGCGCGGTCTTCCGCCGGCATGTCGGGCTGCAGTTCGGCCAGCGGTTCGGCGATCACGTCCATCAGGAAGAGGTGCTCGTCGAGATGCCATTGCGGCGTCGGGCTGGTGTCGGGGGGAAAGTGGTCGAACAGGGCCTTCCAGAGGTTCCGGTGCTCGACGGCGAAGCTGAGATATCCCTGCGCCAGGTTGCGCAGCCGGTCGGTCGGCGGCTTGTCCTTGGTTTCGGCGAGCGTGAGTCTGGCCTCCAGCGCCTTCAGCGTGGCGGAGTTGACGTGGATGACGAGCTCGGCGAGGTCTGAAAAGACCGTGTAGAGGCCGCCAAGCGCGCAGCCGGCATCCTGGGTGATGTCGCGGGCGCGGAGATTCGTCAGCCCGTCGCGGGCGATCCGCTCGCGCGCCGCCTCGATCAGCCGGGCCTTCAGGTCTTCGCGTTTTTCTTCTCGTCTGCCGGCCATTCACCATTCCACTTCGATTTTTTGAACGTCGTTCAAAATTTATCTTGAACGACGTTCACGATTCTGGCATAACACCTCTCGTGAACAACGTTCATAAACCGGAGGAAGGAAATGTTCAAACTGATTTCCATTTTGTTGCGGGGCAGGGCGCATGATGCCGAACAGGCCTTCGCCGACCGCAACGCCGTGCCGCTGCTTGCCCAGCAGATCCGCGATGCCGCCCAATCGATCCAGTCTGCCCGCCGCAGCGTCGCGGTCGCCATCGCCCAGAACGAGCAGGAGAGGGTGCAGCATGCAGCGATCGTCGCCCGCATCGCCGATCTGGAAAACCGCGCCTCCGCCGCCTTGGCAAAGGGCAATGAGGCCCTGGCCCGCGAGGCGGCCGAGGCGATCGCCTATCTCGAAGCCGAGCGCGATGCATCCGAGAAGGCGCAAGGTCAGTTCACCAGCTCCATCGACAAGCTGAAGGCGATCGTCCGCGCCTCGGAGGCCCGGCTGCAGGAGCTGCAGCGCGGTGAGCGGCTGGCGCGCGCCACGCAGGAGGCGCAGAAGCTCGATGTCGTCGTTGCCGGTCCGGGCTTTGCGACGCTCGACGATGCCGAGGAGACCCTGGCCCGGCTTCGCCTGCGCCAGAGCCAGAATGAGCTGACGGCCGCAGCCCTGAAGGACATGGAAGGCGCCATCCGCCCGGCCGGCATCATCGAAAAGCTTGCCAATGCCGGCTTCGGGGCGCCGCTGCGCTCATCCGCCGATGATGTGCTGGCGCGGCTGAAGAGCCGCATCACGCCTGCCGCCTGAAATCGCATCCATCCAACCATTCATCCATCGAACCATAGGGACCACTGATATGAACGACAGTTTCCAGAAACATTCCTCAAGCTGGGTCAGCTTCTCCTACATCTCCTTCGGCTCGGCCGCCTTCATGCTGGCGCTTGGCCTCTACATGATGCCGCTCGATCTCTGGGGCAAAGGCTATCTCGCCATGGGCATCCTGATGCTGGTGCAGACCACGGTGAATATCACCAAGACGCTGCGCGACAATGCCGAATCCGAGAAGCTGATCCGCAAGGTCGAGGATGCCCGCACCGAGAAACTGCTGGTCAAGTTCAATCGTAACGATGAAGATTAATCTTCGTTAACCGCACTGCAGAGTTGTTACCGCACTCAACTATTGCGTAACAACTCTGTGGCCTTCTCTGCCTGCCGAAAGAGGAACGAGCCCGTGCAACACAATCTGATGACATCAAGGAAATTCGCGCCGCTGTTCTGGACCCAGTTCCTCACGGCCTTCAACGACAATTTTCTGAAGAACACCCTGGTGTTCCTCATTCTCTTCAAAATGTCGGCGAGCGAGGGGGCCGCCCTGGTGACGCTGGCCGGCGTCATCCTCATCGTGCCCTTCCTGCTGCTCTCGGCGCTCGGCGGCGAGCTCGCCGACAAGCACGACAAGGCCAAGATTGCCGAGCTTTTGAAACGCTGCGAGATCGCCATCGCCGGGCTTGCCGTCGTCGGTCTGGCATTCTCTTCCATCTTTGTGCTGATGGCGGCGCTGTTCGGCTTCGGCGTCGTCTCGGCGCTGTTCGGGCCGATCAAATACGGCATCCTGCCCGATCATCTCGAACGCCGCGACCTGCCGAAGGCCAATGCCTGGATCGAGGGCGGCACCTTCATCGCCATCCTCGCCGGCACGATCATCGCCGCCTTCGCCTTCTCCGGCGGTGACAATGTGCTGATCTTCGGCACGATGATGATGGGGCTGTCGGTGCTTTGCTGGCTGGCCAGCCGGATGATCCCGCCGACCGGCTCCAAGGCGCCGGATCTGGAGATCGACCGCAATGTCATCCGCTCCAGCTACACCCTCGTCATGGAAATCCGCGCCGATAAGCGCCTGTGGCGTTCGGCGCTGATGAACTGCTGGTTCTGGCTGGTCGGCGCCTTCGTACTGTCAATCCTGCCGACCATGGTCACCGAGCTGCTCGGCGGCTCCGAGCTCGTCGTCCCGGCCTATCTCACCGTCTTTGCTATTGCCGTCGCCGTCGGTTCGGCGATTGCCGCCTGGATGTCCTCCGGCCGCATCGTGCTGCTGCCGGCCCCTGTCGGCACGGCGCTGCTCGGCCTCTTCAGCCTCGATCTCGCCTGGAACCTCTGGGGCCTGGCTTCGGTGAGCCACGCGACGACGATCGGCACCTTCTTTGCCGGTGAAAATACCATCCGTGTCGCCATCGATCTCGCCGGCATGGCCATATCAGGCGCCTTCATCGCGGTGCCGACCTTCGCCGCCCTGCAGACCTGGGCGCATGAAGATCGCCGCGCCCGCGTCATCGGCGCCGCCAATGTGCTGTCGGCGCTGTTCATCACTGTCGGCCTCGGCCTCGTTGCCGCCGTCCAGGCGCTCGGCGCCTCCATTCCGCAGATCCTGATCGGCCTCGGCATCATCAATTTCGCCGTCGCCTGGCTGATGCTGAAGACGCTGCCGACCAATCCCTTCCGCGATTTCATCTCGATCCTGTTCCGCGCCTTCATGCGCCTCGAGGTCGAAGGCCTTGAGAATATCAAGAAGGCCGGCCGCGCGCCGATCATCGCCCTCAACCATGTCAGCCTGCTCGATGGCGCGCTCGCGCTCGCCATCACCGAGGAAGAGCCGACCTTTGCCGTCGATTACAAGATCGCCCAGGCCTGGTGGGTGCGCCCCTTCCTGAAGATGTGCAAATTCCTGCCGCTCGACCCGACAAAGCCGATGGCGACGCGCTCGCTGATCAAGGTGGTGCAGGACGGCAACCCGATCGGCATCTTCCCCGAGGGCCGCCTGACGGTGACCGGCACGCTGATGAAGGTCTATGATGGCGCCGCCATGGTTGCCGACAAGACTGGCTCGATGGTCGTGCCGGTGAAGATCGACGGGCTGGAGAAGAGCTATCTCTCCTATCTCGATAATGGCAAGATCCGCCGCCGGCTGTTCCCCAAGGTCAAGGTCACCATTCTCGAGCCGGTGAAGCTGGAAGTGCCGCCGGAGCTGAAGGGCCGCAAACGCCGCACGGCGGCAGGCGCCGCGCTTTATCAGGTGATGTCGAACCTGCTGTTCCAGACCGCCGATACCTCGTCGACCGTGCTCGATCGCGTCATCCGGGCCGGCCATGAATTCGGCATGGGCAAGCTCGCCGTCGAAGATCCGGTCACCGGCCGGCTGACCTATGGCAAGCTGCTCACAGGGGCTGCCGTGCTCGGCGCCAAATTCCGCGCCCGCTTCCCGGAAACCAACCTCGGCGTCATGCTGCCGAATGCCAATGGCGCCGCCGCCACCCTTCTCGGCGTCATGACGGCGGGCAAGGTGCCGGCGATGCTGAACTTCACCGCCGGTGCTGCCAATATCCTCTCCGCCTGCAAGGCCGCCGAAGTCAAACATGTGCTGACCTCGCGCGCCTTCGTCACCCAGGCGAAGCTCGGTGCCGTGATCGAGGAGATGGAAAAGCAGGTGACGATCGTCTGGCTCGATGATCTCAGGGCCGAAATCTCACTCAAGGACAAGATCCTGGGTTATCTCCGCAAGGCGCGGCCGCTGGTCAAACGCCAACCGGATGATCCGGCCGTCATTCTCTTCACCTCCGGCTCCGAGGGCACGCCGAAGGGCGTGGTGCTCACCCACCGCAACATCCTGTCGAACGCCGCCCAGGCCGCCGCCCGCATCGATTTCCACAGCGGCGACAAGGTGTTCAACATCCTGCCGGTGTTCCATTCCTTCGGGCTGACGGCCGGCACGGTGCTGCCGCTGATATCGGGCGTGCCAGTCTATTTCTATCCGTCGCCGCTGCATTACCGCATCGTGCCGGAACTGATCTATGTCTCCAACGCCACGATCATCTTCGGCACCGATACCTTCCTCAATGGCTACAGCAGGACGGCGCATCCCTACGATTTCCGCTCGATCCGCTACATCTTCTCCGGCGCCGAGCCGGTGAAGGCCTCGACCCGCCAGACCTATATGGAAAAATTCGGCCTGCGCATCCTGGAAGGTTACGGCGTCACCGAGACAGCACCGGTGATTTCCATCAACACGCCGATGTACAACAAGTCGGGCACCGTCGGCAAAATCCTGCCGGGCATGGAATGGAAGCTCGAACCGGTGCCCGGCATCGAGGAGGGCGGCCGGCTGCATGTGCGCGGCGCCAATGTCATGGCCGGTTACCTCCGCGCCGAAAAGCCCGGCGTGCTCGAGCCGCTGATCGACGGCTGGCACGATACCGGCGACATCGTCACCATCGACGAGGATGGCTTCGTCAAGATCCGCGGCCGCGCCAAACGCTTCGCCAAGATCGGCGGCGAAATGATCTCGCTCGCCGCCGTCGAGACGCTGGCCGCCGAACTCTGGCCGGGCGCCCTCTCGGTCGTCTCCTCGCTGCCCGACGCCAAGAAGGGCGAACGCCTGGTGCTGCTCACCGACGCCCCCACCGCCACCCGCGCCGAATTCCTCGCCTTCGCCAAATCCAAGGGCGCCATGGACATGATGGTGCCGGCCGAAGTCAATATCGGCAAGGTGCCGGTGCTCGGTTCCGGCAAGGTGGACTTCGTCGCGGCGCGGAAGCTGGCGGAAACGGCGGCGCAGGGGGTGGAGGCGGCGTGAGCGGCGAGTTTTTCAGCCGCTAGCCTGACTGAAAGTGCTTCGATCCCTGCCGGTCGAACGGCAGCAAGACGATGACCTGCAAAAACAAAACAGGCGGCACCCGGCCGCCTCAGTTTGCCGACAACCTCGCTCTCCACTCGGCGTCATCCTCGGCCCTGTGCCGAGGATCTGCTACGTATCAACCGGCAGTAGACGCCCGGGACAAGCCCGAGCATGACGAAAGAGGAGTTGGCGGGACGATGCGAAGTCTGGTGAGAGCGCCACTCCCAATCTCCGTCATTCCCTTCCTCTGGCAAAGCCCGTGGAAGGGAATGACGGAGGAGAGGTGGGGCAGGACGCAACAGGCAGCCTTGGCGCGAACCTGATAGCACAGCCTCGTCCCGGGCATCTGCAGCCAGTGCAGCAGATCCTCGGCACAAAGCCGAGGATGACGCCGAGTAAGGAGCGAAGTCTGTCAACAAACAGGCGGCACCCGGCCGCCTGTACGCATTTCAAACAAACCGTCCGTTACTTCTGTTCGGGCGCCAAAAACTCTGCGCAATAGGACGGGCCGTCGACGCCCGGGATGTCGGCGACGGTGCGGATGTCGCGGATGGTGTAATCGGAGCTGGTGGTGATTTCGGCCTGGCAGCGCAGATAGGCGGTGCGGGCGGAGGAAATCTGCTTGCCGCGCTTGCCGTCGGCGCCTTCGGCATATTTCGCCGGAATGCGCACGGTCTTGTAGCCGCCGCGCCAGGTATAGATGGTGGTCGAGCCTTGCTCGCTGTCGCTGATCGGCGGGCCGTAGGCAGCAAAGAAGATGCCGGCCGATTTGCCCACCCAGCGGGCCTCGATCGGATTGCCGGCGGAAGGAATGGTCGTGCATCCGGCAAGCGCAATGGCAAGCCCGGCCGCGGTCATGGTGCGGAAATTCATCGTGTCGTCCCTGATCTCAAGCGCAGTGGCTGCGAAGCCGCCGTCGCAGCGGTTTCGCCTGTCCCGTCTGCCCTTTAGCGCGGAACCTGGCAAAAGAAAATTGCCCCTTTGACACTTCCGTTCGATTTGCGAGAGGTGTGGCTTTTTGCTGCCGCCGCGTGACCCCAGACCTGTCACGTCACCGTCAAAAATTCCCCCGGCTTTTTGGAATTTGGTGCTTGTGCAACCAGATAGGCTGTTCTATAGAAGCGCCGCTGGTCACGGAGTGTAGCGCAGTCTGGTAGCGCACCACGTTCGGGACGTGGGGGTCGAGTGTTCGAATCACTCCACTCCGACCAGCTAGAAACCCCGCTCCGGCGGGGTTTTTCGTTTCTGCTGATCTCAGCCGAAATTCCCCCGGGGGATTTCACCGGAGCGAGTTCAACCGGCCGAAAACCCATCCTTCCCCTGGTTATAATTTTTCTGCAGGAAAGTTATAACCGAGGCGCGGCTGGCGGGAGGATCCCAGGTCTTGAGCGGCGTCTCCATCCAGATGCCCGCAATTGTGCTTCACACCAGCGCCGCTCTGGATTTCGGAATCATCTATGCTAGCATCGAAGGCCTGCGTGACTGGCGATGAAGGTGGATACCACCGGGGAGCGCAGGAGTTTGGCCGCTCGCCTGGGCATCTGGATCATGTTTGAGAAGGTGCCCCATGTCGTCCCACATCGAAAGTGAACGGCTTTCGAATTCCCTAGCCGAACTTGATCAACTCACGAATTGGGAACGCCGGCCGCGCGGCGATATGCGGGTCGATTTGGAGCCGATGCGCGATCTCGCTCGTCGGCTTGGCGATCCCCAGAACAGCTTCCGTATCGTCCATGTGGCCGGCTCCAAGGGCAAAGGCTCGACTTGCGCCCTGATCGAGGCGGGTCTTGCGCGGGCGGGGTTCTCCGTCGGGCGATATGCCTCGCCGCATGTCATGCATATCACCGAGCGGGTCAGCATTGATGGCCGCCCGGTCGGCGAGGAGCGCCTGGCGGATGCGCTCGGCGCGGCGCTGGCGGCGTTCAAAGACGCAAGGCGGGAGGCGACGGGCGGGCAGGGAGCGACCTGGTTCGATATTCTGACGGTTTCGGCCTTTCTGATCTTCAGGTCGGAAAGGGTGGAGTGGGCCGTTCTCGAAACCGGACTTGGGGGGCGGTGGGACTCCACCAATATCGTTCAAAGCGATGTCGCCGTTATCACCAATATCGATCTTGAGCACACCGAAATCCTCGGCAAAACCCGCGCGGCCATTGCCTTCGAGAAGGCAGGAATCATAAAGCGCGGCGCTGCGGTCGTCACACTCCTGCCGGAGGCGGACGAGGCAGGCGCCGTCGTATCCGCCCGGGCAGCAGAACTCGGCTGTGCCGTGCGACGCCCCACGGTGCCGGCCGACGCAACCATCGAGCAGCGGAATGTTGCCGTGGCGGGCACGGTTCTGGATGTGCTCGGGAAAATGGGCGTCATGACAAAGGGCGCAAGCGCGATGTCGGAGCCGCTTGGAGAACAGCTCCTCGATCCCTCAACGATCGAATCTGCCCGCCTGCCGGGACGGCTCGAAAAAATCGCCGTCAACACCAGCCACGGCGACAATGCCAAGGTCAACGTGGTGCTGGACGGAGCGCATGTTCCCTTCAACCTTGCTGCGGTTCTGAGTGACCTCTCGCAAGAAGAAAAATACCGCGCTCCTTGCATTGCCGTCGTGTCAATCGCGGACGACAAGGACGCAGCAGGCTTGCTGTCGACGATGACGCGCCACGATATATCGATCATCTTCACCACCGTCGGCGCCAGATCGCGTTCGCCGGAACAGCTGAAGACGATTGCCGACACCCTCGGGCTGCTGAGCATCGTCATGATAGACCCGCTCGAAGCCTATCAAGAAGCGCTGGCAGGCGCCACGGAATCAGGCGCTTGGGTTCTCGTCACTGGATCGCTCTATCTCGTCGGCATCATCCGTGCGGCATGAGCTTGACCGGCTGCGGTCTTAGCCGCCGACTGTGATCTCACCATCCGCAACACGTTTGACAAATATCTTCAAACCTTCATGCCTGAGTTTCTTCCAGCCGCCGTCGGAAACCATTGATTTGGCCAGATCGGCAAACCCCGTGGTGAGGTAGGGAACCTGCGATGCCGGTCGCTTGCCGAGCGCTTGAATCAGGCAGTCGGTTCTTGGCGGGGACGAGAACGTGTTTCCTGAATGGTTCATACGGATCTCCACATGATCTGTGCCGTCTGGAAACCGGATCGTCCCATAGCCGCATTTGGCCGCCGCATTCACTTCGGCCTTGGAGAGATTGTCTTGCAGAACAAATGACAGCTGGCTGAAACTGTTGTCAGTGTAGTCGAACTGACCCAGTATGATGAAGTCCAGCTCGTTCTGTCCCTTCCTGGCGCCTTTGATCTTGCCGAAGAAGTTGGAATTCACCTTGGTGTCTTTGCCCGTCTTCATGGCAAGCATTTCGCCGAGCTTGATATAGGTCCTCGGTTTGGACGAAAGGTTTTCGGTACCAGCCGCGGCGTTGCCTGACGGCAGACTTGCGGTCTCCGGCTTGGCATAGGCGTCAGCGAAGGCTTGCAGCGTCGTGAGGTTGAGCGCTTGGGGAAGCGAACCGCTCTCGAACTTGCGGCAGGAGAGCGCGGCTTGCCGTGTTACCTTGTCAGGCTTGCCCTCGAGATTCCCTGGCTTGCAGCCCAAATCACTCAGTTGCTGCTGCAACGTCTTGAGCAAAGCGGCTTGTTCGGCGGAATAATTGCTGACACCGCGGGTCACACTGACATTGCGGACATCGATGCCGATACCGTCCGGCTGCACCACGTCAAACTGGGACGTATGATGGTCATAGCTCTTCCAGTCACCGCCCCAACCCATCATCACCGGGCCGAGAATGAAGTTGAATGATTTCGGGTCGCGGTTTGATTGCGGCTCGCACTCGTTCGATTCCCAGCAATGCGGAGCTTGATTGGTTGCTTCGCCTTCGGCGGCGTAGATCACCTTGTTGTCGCAGCTTGCCGTAACCCATCCGCTCTCATCGTTTGCCCATCGGATTTTCAGCGAGAATGTCGCCCATTTGCCGAAATCTTGCGGTTTTTGGCACTGGCGGGCGAGAAAGTTCACGCCGTTGCGCGTGTCGGCTTTCAGCATGTAGATGAAATTGTGGATTGCCGGTCCTTCCCAGGACGCCAAGCGCAAATGGCTGTCCCAGCCATCGGGATAAAAGCCATTGGCGGAGTTGTTGTGCCAGCCTTTGTAGGCAAAGGTCGGATCGAGCCGGAAATCAAACTTGTATTCGACGCTTTCGCCAACCCTCATGTCTCGCGTATAGCGAATTGTCGAGCGGACGTTGCCATTGCGGCAATCATTTTCGCCGCGTCCATCGCCATAGTCGACATTGGAACACTGACGGTCGAATATCTCAAACCGGGTCACGCCGTCCTTGACCTCCGGTCTGACCGATCCGTTGAACTTGTGACGCTCAAAACCTTTCGGGAGCGGATCGGCGCTCGCTACGGCGTGGGTCGCAAAAACCATCAGCGCGCCAACCGCCAGTCCAATTATGGGATTTTTCAGCATAGCCCCCCCTCCAAATTGGACTCCAACCATATCATGATCTCTCTTGGACGGTCGGGTTTAGATCAGGTTCAGATCGGTGCGTAAGGTGCTGCGCCATCAGCAGGTGCGGCGGTCAAAGCTGCCAAGCTGCTAGTGCTTCCGAGCCGGTGCGGCGGGCGTTTATGACGGCAGCCAGGGCGAGCGACATCAAGTGCGGCTCGTGATCGGCGATGCTTCGGATCATTCCGACCGGAACGCGGCGGGAAGATCGACAGCGACGTCAAGCGGCTGGAAATGCCGCAAGTTTTCCGTAATGACGGTGAGGTCGTAGGCCCGCGCGGTCGCTGCGATGATGAGATCGCCAAGGCCGGGATGACGGCCCTGGCTCTCGGCGGCATCTTCCAGGGCGCCGACGATCCGCGCGACAACGGTATCCATCGGCAAGATCCGATCCCCGAAACTGTCGGTGATGAAGTCCAGCCATGCCGAAAGGCGCTTTGCCCGCTCGATCCCGCCGCGACGGTGAAGGCTCCGCATTCCCTTTTCGATTTCCGCGACTGTTAGAGCCGACAGAAAGAGAGCATCGGCTTCGCCTTGCTCACGGAACCATGCCCGCACCGGATCGGACGGCGACGCCTTGCCCGGCGCGAACTTCGAAATGATATTCGTGTCGAGAAGGTAGGCGGTCACAGATCAATATCGCGCATTTTCGATGGGTTCCGCTCCAGCTCGACCCCACCGGGAAACGTCAACAGGAAATCCCCGAAATTCGGCCGTGGCGTCTTCAAAGCCCTTTTCGCGGCCTCGGCTGCTTCGACGGACACAAGCACGGCAGCCGGCTTTCCGTGTCGCGTGATCGTCACGAATTCCCCGTTTGCCGCTTCATCCACCAGTCCGGCGAAACCGGCCTTTGCCTCTGCCACGCTGATCGTCGACATTGCGGCCTCCTGTCTTAAATGACCATATATGGTCAAAATAGACATTGACGCCGACGGAATCAAGAGGGGAGTTTTCCAGGGATGCAGCAGCGCTTTAGAATCAACCGACCGAAAGCCCACCCTTCCTCTGGTTATAATTTTTCCGCAGGAAAGTTATAGCCAAGGCGCGGCTGAACAGGAACGGTGCATCGTCCGCATGGATCCAGTTCGAGCCTGAACGATTGGTCCAACCAGACGCCCGCGGTCGAGGCTATTGGCTCGGAGCTCCAGCGCTCAGCAGCGCCCGCACCAATGCCGCCTGGCTGCGTACGCCGGTTTTGTCGAAGATGCGCTGCAGCTGGGTGCGCAACGTGTTGACACTGACCCCGAGCAGATCGGCGGCGGCTGCGAGGTCATGGCCATCGACGATCAGGCGCGCAAGCCGGGTCTGCGCCGGCGAGAGGCCGAAGACCTCCCGCGCGCTCGCGATCCGGCGCACCACCGTCTCGGCGTCGTCGAAGGAGACCAGCGTCTTGCCGTCCTCAAGCAGAACCCAGCAGTGGAGCGGAATCCCTGCCGCGTCCTCGCCGAGCGCCACCGCCCAGGTTTGCTTCGGCGCGATGTTCAGCGGTCTCTGGCTCTGCAGTTCGCGGAACGCCAGGCGCACCGCCTCGCGTAGCGCGGGGTCGTATTCGCGCTGCCGGGCACGTAGGCGGCCGGCGGCGGCGACGAGCCCGGGATGGCCAGGCATCCGCTCCCGCGCCAGCCGGTTCGTCCAGAGGATCCTTGCATCCGCGTCGACCTCGATCAGCGGGCAGTTCGCCTCCTCGACGCTGCTCTCCATCATCACCATGCAGCCGATCTTCCAGGCGCCGTCGATCCGCTGGAGGATCCGCAACTGGCGCTTGCGATCCTCGCCGGTGTCGCTGCCGATCTGATCGAAGGTCATCCAGGCCATGTTGCCGTCGACGACGATGTTGACCTTTTCCCAGCGGACGCGCTCCGCGAAAGCGTGTTTCTCCGGGAATCGCTCGACGATCTTCTTGATCCGCGCGGCGATCGGGTCCCAGCCTTCGTCCACCCGGACGCCGAGCGAGGCGAAGTATTCCATCCGCCGGGTCTGCGGCGACTGCACCCAGTGGCTTGCCAGCGCCTCGAAGTCGCGCTGCAGCCAGGCCTCGGTTTCGGCGCGGATCACTGCCATGATCGCCGCCCGGTCAGCCTCGCTGTCGTCCATCGCGCGGTTCCCCCTGACAACGGATCGCAGCATAGCATGATCGGTCTGTCGGAGCATGGCGGCACCTCATGTGTTGATGACGCCGGCCAGAAGCAGCGTCACGCCGGCGGTCGCGGCAGTCAGCCCGAGGAGCCGAAGCCTCAGGCGTGGCAGGGTGATCTGATTTCGGTAGTATCGGTCCTCGGCCGCGGCGCCCATCTGCGAGGGGCGGCGGCGGTTTGGCATGTGCGCGGCGACGAGACTCTGAAGGTCCATTGTGTTGCCTCCTGGTTCGGGCTTCATCTGCCGCATTCTCGCACGCATCCGAGCCGTGCTCTGTCATGCAGACGGAGGACATCGGGCTCGGCGCCCGGTTGGCAAACGAAGAATCACCTCAACTGGAACGAGTCTCGAAGTGATTCGTTGAGTCGGATGTCCAGCGTGAGGGGGCTGCATCATGAGCAGGCGACGAAGCTTCAAGCCGGTGAAAATCACCATCAATGGCAAGACGAGAACCGTCTATAATGTCGTTCAGGCGGGCAATACCTTGCTGAACGATTGGCCCGAGCAGACGCCGGCGGCGAAGGCCGCCGAACGGCTTGTGCTCGACGTGTTCAATGATGCCGCCGGGCCGGAGCAGGTGCGCCGCGCATTCATCACCGCGGCGAAGGCCAGCGACATCAAGTTCAGCTCCTGATCGGCGGTATCTCACTTCCATGACACCTGTTCCTGATGGCTGAGATCCTGGTTCTTGAACTCTGTCTCCATCCAGGCGGCTGTAACGATTGCCGCGAGGAAGCCGAAGGTGAGGCAGGTAATCGCCTGGATCCGCCACGAGATGAAGGTCACCGGCGCCGGGGTGACGGGCTTTTTCGCGCATTCGCCGGGCGGGCAGGTGCAGCCGGAAAAGGCCTTGATCAGGCAATCACTCATGATGGGCTGCCTTTCATCGTGTCGATGGCGGCAAGGATCTTCTGGTGAAGCGGGCAGCCGTGATCGGCGCTGCCGTCGAAAAAGCGTTCGGCCTCCACCAGCGCCTTCTAAAGATCGGGCGCCCCGGCGGTGAAACGGGCCTTGGTGCGGGTCTTTTCGGTTGTTCCGGCCCGTCGGGCGGTAGCAAGGGAAGGGCTGTCGGTCGATAGTTCGGATGTGAGATTGGCGGCGGGCATTGTCCGTTTCCCTCAGGCGTAAAGCTGATCGGTATCGGTGATGCCCATGATCTCGCGGGCATAGCGGTAATGTTCCTCGACGCTGGCCACAGCACCCCGCAGCCAGGACGGGCCGCGGATCGAATGTTCGGGACGGCGGAGGTACGCAAAGCCGAGGGCGCCCATGCGCTGGGCTTCGTTGGCCATATAGGCGCGGCAGTCGTGGGTCGTGCGTGCCGCATTCCAGCGGGCGTCCCGCTTGCTCTCCTCGGTCTCGATATTGCGAATGTGCTGCATCGCCTGTCCTCTCGCGCTTCTGATCGGCCTGTGAGGAGAAGGTATTTATTATACCTGATCGCGGTAAAAGGTATAAAAAGTACCCCTTTGATTGACGAGGTACGAATCATAGGCGTATGCCTGTCGCCAGTGATTGGGCGACCGGGTGCAACTCCCGAGCTGACGAAGCCCAGCGGCGCGGGAAGCGAAAGTCCTTAAGTGCGCTGTCAGAAAATCAGGACGAGGGCGAAGCGAATGGCCCCTCTGGCACGTGTCCCATCCCGGCTCCGGCCTTCGGGACTTGGCCAATGCTCTCCCGGCTTCATGGGCTTTGCTCATGGGGTAGGGGGAAGCTTTGGCCGGAACCCTCCCTCACCAGCCTTCAGGAACCTTCTCCTCCTAAGCTGAAGAGAGAGGAATGAGAACTGAAGTTGGAGTATGATGCGAGGAGAAAAAAGGAGGCCGGCGATGCGCAGCGAAATCGAAATCACCGACGAAGTGATCGAGGCGGGTCTGGATGCGATCACCGAATTTTACGATCCGTGGGAGGAGAAGCTGCCGAAGGATATGTTCCCCGCAGCCATCCGGTCCATCCTGGTGGCGGTGTCGAGAGTGGTGCGCGAACGGCATCCGGAGCTGCCGCAATTTGTGGTTTCAGAGGATGAATCCTCCCGATACCCCTCGTGATCCCGGCTGGGGATCGGCGAGCTTCGGAGCGAAATCCTAAAGGCCGTACATCTCGCGCGCGACACTGTAGGCCAGGAGCAAAACCGCTATCGTGACGATATAGAACCAGATTCTGCCGGCGCGTGAGGAAGGGCGGATCATCCTGTTTTCCCTATTGAAATATGATTGATTCACGGCACTATTTCCGAGCCTTGGGCTGTCATCCCTACATCTCGATGACCGATCGGCGGACGCGGCCGACGATGGTGACGGCGCCCTGGAATTCCGGCGGCGGCACGTCCTCGTAGGACGCCGGCTGGAAGGGCGGATTGTCATTCGGGCGATAGCGCTTGTAGGTCGCAGCCCCCGTTTCGTCGGCGACGACATAAAGCGCGTTCGGCGCCAGGCGCTTGTCGCGCAGATTGACGAAGATGATCGAGCCGGGCGGCGAGATCTTGTTCATCGAATTGCCCTCGACCTCGAGCGCGATCCATTCGCCATCGGGCAGATCGAGGGCGGCGACCGTCGGGAATTCCGAAAAGTCGGTGATCGGCGCCTGCTCGCTCAGCTGGCCGGCGCTGACCCAGGAGATCTTCGGGATATCGGCGACGGAGACCGGCAGCTCATCCGGATCGAGCGCGTTGCCGGTGCCGAACTGCAGCCAGTTGAGATTGACCTTGAAAGCGCGGGCATACTTCTTCGCATCGGCAATGCCGAAGCCGTTGCGGCCGGACTCATGCGCCTTGTAGACATTCGCATTCCAGCCGAACCGATCGACGATCGCCTTCGGCCCGGCAAAGCCAGCATTCTTCCTGGCCATGACGAGGCGCTTTGCGCGTTCTTCGCGTTCAAATTGTTCCTGCTCTTTCAACATGATATAAAAAATACCCTAAAATAAGGTATATGTCATGCCCTAATGTGCTTGACATATCGGGTATTAATTATACCCTAATCGCCATGACACAGAGCGACATCATCAACAACGGACAAGCTTTCCGGGATGGGGAGACGGCACCATGAGGTTCACCATCTCCTCCGAAGAGAAGCTCGCCATGGACGTCATGCCGACCGGCGTCGTCATTCACCGGCCGCAAGGCCCAAGGGGAGGGCGGATGTCGGTGATCCCAGTTCGCAACGAGGATATCCCCTTCCTCGCCAAGGCCCTGCAGCAGGTGCTGAACGCCAACCGGGAGGTGGAATCGCTATGACCATCGCCATCCTGACGACCACCGGAGAGATCCAGCGCCGCGGCGGCTGCTACACCGGCTGCCCGAATTGCGGCAAGGCGCTGTCGATCGCCGAGGTGATCGAACGCCACTGCGAGAATTGCGATCGGCGGACGCGCCCGGAAGAGATCAGCGAGACGATGATCCCGCCCGGCGCTCAGCCGATCACCAACCCCGATAGCCCAGCCCCTCCCTGACGGCTATCGGTGGCTGGCGTCGTCGCTCCTCCCTCGGCGACGCCAGCTCCCGGGCGCACTCGCGCCCGACCCAGGCGGCGGCCTGGCAGACGACCGGAGCCTTTGCTCCCAGAGCCGGCGCTCCGGTCGTCACCCCTGAAAGATCAAAGACGTTGTTGGCACCCGCTTCGGCGGCAATGGCGCACGACGTTCGCGGGAAAGAAGGATCAAGCGATGAGCATCCAGCCCAAGGCCGCCCCGGCGCAGCAAGGCGCTCACATGAACGCGCTCGAGCTCTTCCGCTCCGGCCGGGACTATATCGAAATCGCGGCCCACCTCGGCACGTCGGTGCCGTCGGTGGAAACCGAGATCCACAAACTTCGCAGCGCCGAGAAGGGCGACACCGCCCACGCGGAGCATGCCGGCTCGGAGATCCGCCGGTTGCCCCGCCGCCCCCTCAAGCCGGGCACGCCGGTGAATTTCGCCGGCGGCCGACGGAGGCCGCGGGTTTGAGGAGGTCATCTCAATCGGGAAAGGGACATTGCATGGGTAAGGACACAGTGAGCCAGGAGATCATGGACATCCTCAGCCCGGTGCTGGGGGAGGAGCTCGCGGCAGCGATCATCGAGCATCGCAAGCGCACGCTGAAGAAGCCGCTGACGGTCTATGCCGCGCGGATGCAGGCGAGGGAATATCTGCTGACCGGCGACCCGGTCGGCGCCGCCGAGATGCAGATCTTCCGCGGCTGGCAGGCAATCAAATGCGACTGGTACCTCAAGGAGAAGGCGAGGGAAGCCGGGTCGATCAACAGCAGTACGAGAAGGACGACAGTCGATGCCGCAAGAGATTTCCTCTCCGGTGAAGATCATAGCTGGGATGCTTTCGGGTTTCCCGGCATCCGCAGGCACTGATCCCGACATGCAGATCCGCGCCTATCTCGTCGCCATCGAAGGCATCCCGCTGGAGGCGGTCTGGCAGGCCGCCAAACTCTTCGTCTCCGGAAAGGTGAGGGATCATAACCGCGCCTTCGCCCCGAGCAGCGCCAGTTTCGCCGAGCAATGCCGCCATCAGCAGGCGGCGATCGAGGCCGAGAGCCGCCCGCGCATGGAAGCCGAACCCGAGACGCCGCAGCCCAAGGTCACAGCCTACAAGATGCAGCTGCTGCGCGACGCGGCGAACGGTAGCCGCAGCGCCAAGCGGGAGCTGGCGAGGATGTTTCCCGACAACCCGATCATTGCAAGGGCCGCACGACACGAGGAGGCATTGAGATGACCATCACCTTTTGGACGGAAGACAAGATCGTCAAGGCGGAAAAGCTCTGGAAGGAAGGGCTGTCGGCGAGAGAGATCGCCAACCTCTTCGGCTCGAAGAAGAACACCGTCATCAACATGGCGCACCGCAACCGCGACAGGTTCCCCTCAAGGCAGGATACCTGGCATCCGCAGCCGAAGGCGGGCCCGCCCGTCCAGCCGATCCGCCACCCCGATCGGGTGACACGGGTGACGATGTCGGGCGCGCATGTGACGATGCCGCGCGTGCCCAGCATCGATGGGCCTGCAGAGCCATGAGCAACGTCACCCCACGCGAAACCGAAATCATCCGCTGGATGGCGGCAGGCAAGACCGCCGCCGAGATCGGCACCATTCTCGGCATCTCCCACATCACCGTGAACACGCACATTGCCAACGCCAAGGCGCGGCTCGGCGTCTTCAAGGATACGGCGCTGGTCGCCGCGGCACTCAGAAACGGCATCATTCGATAGAAGGACGATCAGCATGGGCGGCAAAGCCACCAAGGTGAAGACAGGGCGGGTCAACAAGGGCGCCGGCCGTCCGCGCAAGGAGAATGTCGAGCGTTTTCCCTGCGGCAAGATCAAGCCCTTCGAAACCGAGAAGGAGAATATCAGCGTCGCGATATCAGCCCGCCGCCGCATCCACGGCTTTGACAGGGCGGTCGCCGACGAGACGGTCAAGAGCCCGTTCGCCGGCTATACCCTCGGCCGCATGTTCCTCGACGGCCTGATCACTTCAGAGCAGCGCCAGGCCGGCGACGACTATGCCGAGGCAATCGCCCGCTACCACAAGACCACAGGCATCCCGGCCCCGAGCCCCCGCGCGCAAACCCTCTTTACCGTCAAAGGCCACGAAGGCGAGGTCACCGACAGCCTCGCCGACCGCGCCCGCAAGGCCAGCAACCGCATGATGGCGCTGCAGGGCATCCTGCTCCGCTGCCCCGATGGACCGCAGGTCAGGAGCACGGTCTATAACGTCACGGTGATGGATTACGAACATTTGCGCCAGATGCCGCCGCAGCAATTGCTGTGGCTGCGGAGAGGGTTGACGGCGTTGCGAGGGACGCGGGGCGGATGATGGGGCGACGGACGCGAAACTCGCACATCTCCCATCCGCATCGCCATAGTTGCCGCACAGCTCACCCACCCTCCGTCGTCCTCGGGCTTGACCCGAGGATCCACGTTGGCCTGCGTGCCGCGGCCTGGAGACACGGGCGGAAACGGGGCGAGGGGCATGCTGCGACGTCTCGATTCCCTCTTCTCCCCAGCGGGGAGAAGGTGCCCGTAGGGCGGATGAGGGGGCCGCGGAAACCGGTCTTTCAACAACGTCCATGCGGGCTTCGGCCGCGACGGCATTGTCTCGACCGTGTTCAGGGTGATGGGGCACGGCGTTGCAGGATAGGTTGTACGGGAGGGTGTGCCGGGTGGCCCCCTCATCCGCCTGCCGGCACCTTCTCCCCGAGGGGAGAAGAGACTTACGGCAGCCTCTCCGTTCCCATCGACCTCAGGACGGTAGAGCCAGTGGCTCGATCCCGGTAAGGCTAGGGTGGGGGCAGCCATTGCGAGAACCGGACAACGATGGCTCAAGGCCTGGGATGACGGAGGATGGGGCGTGCGTTTTCGCCAGACTCCGTGCCAATCGAGCCGAACACCTGCACCGGATGCCGCCGCCGCTGCTCTCGTGGCCGTGCAGGGGGCTCACGCCGCTGCGGGGGCAAGGGCCGGTTGACACCAGAGCTGCCCATCAGCGTGGGCGCTGAATCAGGTCCATCGCATGGTCTTCCATCCAGGCGACCTCAAGCATGCCCTCATCAAGCACGCCGCGGCTGGCCAATTCCATCTCCCATGCGGAGCCCGCTGCAGCAAGGTTGCGCACATGTTGCTGCATTTGCCGAACCCGTTCGATTCCGGCCTGCATGATGCCGATCTCCGGCTCCATCCCGTAGGTATCGAGCAACAATTGGAAGCGCCGGGCTTTCTCGCGGACGCCCGTTTGCAAGCCATGCGCCTCGCATTTTTCGTCACGCCAGAACGGCACCCAGCGCCAGGCAACAAAGCCAAGGTCCCAGGCGCGCGGTCCCGGCGCTGCCGCGTCCCAATCGATGAAAGCCACGGGGAGCCCTGCTCGAAAGACCGTATTCCACGGCGTCAGGTCATTGTGGCAGACCGTTTCAACGGGGTGGCGGGCGTCAAGACGCCATTCGCGATCTCTCCATAAGAAGCTGGCTGCGGCATCGTGGTAGGATCGCAGCAATTGTCCCAGGCGCTCGAGGACGTTGTCGCGCCAGACATAATCCGGGAGACGGAGGTCAAAGCGACCGCCTTTATCGGGAAGGAAGCCTTCGCCGTTGCCGACTTCACCTTCGATATAGGTGAGGACTTCCCGTCCCTGATCATCGAGGCCCAGCGCACGCGGGGACCCATCATATCCCTGGCGCTCGACGTGCCGCAGCAGGTCGAGAACCGCGGGAGACCACGCGCGTCCGCCACGCCGCACCGTTTCGCCTATGCGCACGACGTTCGAATCCTTGCCGCCGATAAGAGGATTTTCAGGCTCGCCCATACCCTAGCTTAGGCGCGCGCGAACTGGCAGGTCAATGGACAAGGGGCCGGCAAAGGTGGAGGGAACGGAGCGGGGCGAGGGGGCATGCTGCGACATCTGTGATTACAGCCGTCTGCCTTCATGGCAAGGCTTCACGAGGCTGAGAATTTCACCATGACACCGCGCTGCCGAAAGTAGGCCTCCATCCGCTTCCTGCCAGAACGGTTATTCTGCACGAGCCTGGCCGGGTCGAATACGGCCTCTTTCAAACCCGCCCGCGTCAACGCTGCCTTGAGGGCCGCGATATGCACGTCGATGTCGGCGTTGTCCGCCTGGAGCGACTCATAAATGCGGTTTGTTGCATCTGCTACGGTCGGTTCGCTCACGATTACACTCCTGTTGTCGTCTGGCTGGCCTAACCGTATTGGGGTGAAACCTGTTCAGGTCAATGGGTGACAATGAATTAGAAGATTTCGCCGCTTTCGAAGATGAAGCACCATAAGCAGCCCTGGGTCTTTGCTACCTTTTCGCGCCAGGAACAGACTACGCTCTAGGTTGGTTTCGGGGCATGTGCGTATTCGGCTTGCCGGTAAGCGTCGCCCCGTAGAGCATAACAACGACCAGCGCAGTTACACACCACGTCGCGACCAGCAGCATGATCTGGCGTTGGCTGTCGATCGCGTTCAGGCCGAGATTGCCGGTGATGACCAGGCCGTCGGCGGCGTGGGCGATCAAGGTCATGAGCACGCTGCCCCTGGTGTTGTTGAAGAGCCAGCCGAACACGATCGTGAAGGCGAAGGTCCCAAACAGCGCGTAAGCCGGCAGCATGTCGAGGAGGACGAGCGGCACGTGCCAGATGACAACCAGCACGCCGAGGATGGCGCTCGCGACGAGCGGCAAGTGCCGTTCCTGCAGACGCGGAAGGGCGAAGCCACGCCAGCCGAGTTCTTCTTGCATCGGGCCGTCGAGCGGATTGACGAGGCGAATGGCGAACATCATCAGAATGGTCGGCACTGAAGCGATCAACGCAGCCGTGGGGTTCGGCCCGCCGAAGACCATGTTCAGATAAGCGGCCGTCACGCCGATCGCCGGCGCTAGGAGCAGGGCGACCGCAAACCATTCCCAGCCCACCCGCCGGATGGCGAACTTCTTAAGGAGCGCGCCGATACCGGGCCTGCCTCCGGTGATTGCGGTCACGATCAGGGCGGCATAAAGCGGACCAGGCACCATGAGGAGGAAAGGCAACGCGAGCGCGCCGGTGAGGAGAGTGCCGGCATAGATCCGCTCCGGCAGGATCCAGCCGAGCCAGGTCAGGATGTAAGCGATGGCGAAAAACGCAAAGAGCGGGTAACGGCTGATCTGCCCGCGGATGGAGGTCATGTCGGTTCCTTTGCTTTAACACACGGAGTGAACGACCCAGCCGCTGAAATCCATTTCGACTAGGCCGCAAACTCATAAACGGGGTTTCGGCAGCGGTATGTTTTTGATTCAATGAGGCTTTGATTTGGAGGCCTTGCATGACCCGACGTCATTTCGACCGAACAGATTTCGAATGGGCGATCATTCAACCGCTGCCTCAACCAGAAATCATGCGCCCGGCCAGTTGTTGGCGGGTTCTTCGACCACGCCGGGATCATCCGCTGGATCGGGGCTTTGTCATACGGCAAGGCGGCCAACATCGGCGGTTAGCTCAAGGGAACGCCGAGGGCCAAGCGACCCTCGGAGCAGAACGCATGTTACTTGGCGTCCTGTGCTGTTTGATTAGCTTCCATCAGCTTCTTTTGGTCATCTGGCGTCAGCTTAGGAGGCTCTACTGATATAGACAGTCTATTGAGCTTGCCAGTGAAGGGGAATGGAACCTGATAGTCGCGGTCATCGATCGGGGTGCCGGTCTTCGAGCCGATGTCGAAAGTCTCATCGACCGGTAGGATGAGCGGAACAGTACGCTGTATAGCCTGCGTTGCCACCGTCTTGCCGTCCACGGTTAGCGTTCCCGTTCCGCCACGACCGATCCCGCTGAGATTATTGAAGGCAAGCGTCGCGAAGCCAAGACCGTCATATTTGAAGTCAAACTCGACGGTGTGCTTGCCGGGCGAGAGCGCTTCGGGGCCTTCCCAACGGATCCGGTCAAGACCGAGAAGGTTCCAGGTCACGACCGGCTTGCCTTTCAGCAGGTACATCCCGTAGCCGCCAAACCGTCCACCTTGGGAGACAATCGCACCATCCCCACCTCCTTGTGGCACATCAATGTCTGCGGTGATCGTGTAGGAGGTATTGAGAAGATTGGGCGCCACGCTTTCCGGCAGGCCGGTCACCGGTTGCTTATAGGTGAACAGGTTTCGTCCTGCCGTCACCGACGGGCGCGGGGAAGCGAGGCGCGTCGCAGCGGAAGCGTCCAGCGGCAGGACTTGATACTTCGCAAACTCGCCGAACATCAGGTCCCTCATCTCCTGGACCTTCGCAGGATTGGCGGCGGCCAGGTCGTTGTTCTGGGTCCAGTCGTGCTGGACGTCATAGAGCTCCATCTTGAAGGCGGTGGCGGGATCGTCGACCGCCTTGCCGGCCAACTCCCAGGGCGCACGGATCGGTAGTGCGCTCAGCATCCAACCGTCGTCGTATAGACCCTGCGCCCCCATCATCTCGAAATACTGCGTGCGGTGCCGTGAGGGCGCCTCGGCACTGGCCTTGTCGAAGGTGTAGGCCATGCTCACGCCCTCGATCGGTTTTTGCGCTATGCCATCGACCATGATCGGTGCGAGAACGCCAGTCGCCTCGAGGATTGTCGGCACGACGTCGATCACATGATGGAATTGCGACCGAATTCCGCCCTTGTCGGAAATGCGCGCGGGCCAGGAGATCGCCATGCCGTTTCGGGTGCCGCCGAAGAAGGACGGGATCTGCTTCGTCCATTTGAACGGGGTGTCGAGGGCCCAGGCCCACGGAACGGCATAGTGCGGATAGGTCTCGTTGCTGCCCCACTGGTCGTAAAACTTCAGGTTCTGGGCAACGGTCGGATTGATGCCGTTGAACGGGACCAATTCTGCGAAGGTGCCGTTCATCGTGCCTTCGGCGCTCGCGCCATTGTCGCCGCTGATGAAGATGATCAGGGTGTTGTCGAGCTTGCCCATGTCCGCGACGGCCTGGACCACGCGGCCGATCTCGTGATCGGTATACATCAGGTAGGCCGCGTAGACGTCCGCCTGCCGAATGAACAGCTTCTTTTCATCCGCCGACAAAGTATCCCACTTCTTCAACATGTCCGGCCATGCTGTGAGCTGGGCGTCCTGCGGGACCACGCCAAGCCTTTTCTGATTGGCGAAGATCTGATCGCCAACGTCGTTCCAGCCTTTGTCGAACAAATGAAGATCGCTGGCCTTCTCGATCCACTCCGGCGTCGGGTGGTGTGGCGCGTGTGTGCCTCCCGGCGCGTAGTAGAGCAGGAACGGCATCGCCGGATCGATCGAATTCAACTGGTTCAGCCAGCCGACGGCGTCGTCCGCCATGGCGGTGATCAGGTTCCATTGCGGATTGCCGACAAAGGGAGCGATCTGCGTGGTGTTGCGAAACAGCATGGGCGACCACTGGCTGCTGTCCCCACCCATGAAGCCATAGAAATATTCAAACCCCATGCCGGTCGGCCATTGATTGAATGGGCCTGCCTGGCTGGTCTGATAGGTCGGCGTGTTGTGATCCTTGCCAAACCAGGAGGTGCGGAAGCCGTTTTCCAAAAGGATGCGGCCGATCGTGGCGGTGTCCCTTGGAAGAATACTATCATAGCCTGGGAAGCCGGTGGCCTGCTCGGAGATGACGCCGAAGCCTTCCGAGTGGTGATTGCGACCTGTGATGAGACACGCACGCGTCGGCGAGCAGAGTGATGTTGTGTGGAAGTTCGTGAAACGCAGGCCGTCGGCGGCGATGCGGTCCAAAGTGGGTGTCGGAATGACGCCTCCGAACGTCGAAGGAGCGCCAAAGCCAACATCATCGGTGATAATCAAGAGAACATTTGGCGCGCCCCTTGGCGGTACTACACGCGCCGGCCATGCCTGTTTGGACTGTAAGGCGTTGAGATTGATCGTGCCTTCAAACGGCGGCGGCGGCGGCGGGAGATAACGCCCGTCGATCGTTGTCGTGGCGTTGGGCGAGCCCAACTCTCCGGTCACGATTTGCGCGGTCGCCGGGCCGACAAATCCTGAAAAGGCGACGAGAGAAACGGCGGCCAGAAGACCATCTCGAAGTTTTAATTTGCAATGAAATCGCATGCGAATTCCTCCCCTTTGTCTCGAAAGCAGGCTGAATAACAAGCAGTGAGTTCATGAGCGCGGTGATGTCGGCACGCGGCCTGCGCTGATCGTCAGGCCGGCTCGTATGCAGCCGGCAGGGTGAAGGTTTGTGAATGTGTGGTCAAGCAAATTCTAATATAATAACCAAGCAAAAAAAGCTTCGGAGCCTAAGGATATAACCAATCACCAGGCAGCTGAGAGGCACTGAGGGAGACCGGTCGAGCGAGGCGACTGACGCCCGGTTCTCTGCTTCAGTATCGTGCCCTGCAAACCCGAGGCCCAGCCATCAGCCGTGGCCATGGATCCCAGGCTCGAGGCCTGGGATGACGGAGGTTGGGGGTGCGTTTTCGCCCAACTCCCCGCCGGTCGAGCCGACAGCCGCCGTGGAGCAATAGCGCACTTTAGCGACGGCTGATGAACCCTTTCCGTTGCCGCTCTATGGGAGTATTTTGCTCTCACTCAACTTGGCGCTGGAGAGTGCAGTGTTTGTGGACGGCCGTCGCACGTTTCTGCTCTTTTTGGCCGTCGCATCCTGTCAGATGGCGTTCGCGCCACGATCAGCTGCGGCCGACGACACCGTTACCATCGACGGCGGAATGCTGAAGGGTGAGAGGTCGGGCACGGTCTTCAGCTTCAAGGGCATACCCTATGCGGCGCCACCGGTTGGTGATCTGCGATGGCGCAATCCGAGACCAGCGGAGACATGGAGCGGTATCAGGGATGCCCGCGATTTCGGTCCGTCCTGCATGCAGACCGACGACCTGCCGAAGTCGGAGGATTGTCTGACCCTCAATGTCTGGACACCCGTCAAACGTCCCCGCACACCGCTGCCGGTGATGGTCTGGATTTACGGCGGCGCTCTTGCCCATGGAAACACCGCTCAGTATCCGGGTGGCCAGCTGGCCGCCCGGAAGGTTGTGTTCGTCAGCATGAATTACCGCATGGGCCGACTGGGTTTTTTTGCCCATCCGGCGCTGATGAAGGAATCCCCTGACGAGCCCGTCGGCAACTATGGTTACATGGATCAGCTGGCCGCCTTGAAATGGGTCCGGCAGAATATCGAAGCCTTCGGCGGCGATCCGAAGAAAGTGACGATCTTCGGAGAGTCGGCCGGTGGCGGCTCGGTGATGGCGCACATGATATCGCCACTGTCACGCGGGCTGTTCCGGGGCGCCATTCTACAGTCACCGGGTCTGCCGACCGCGCGTGCGCAGAGCACGCCCTTGTCACCGTTGAAGGAAGCAGAGAAAATCGCGTTGGACTATGCGGCTTCTCTGGGAATCAATGGCAGCGATGCCGCCGCTCTCGCGGCCCTTCGGGCGCTGCCTGCGGAAAAGCTGACCGAAGGCGCATCGGCACAAGAGGTGCTTGTGGGAATGTCGACAGGCAAGCCTGTCATCGGCATTTCGGGCGCGATCATTGACGGACGGTTTTTGCTCGAAACGCCGGAAGCGGCTTTTGCGGCGGGCCGTCAGGCGCCGGTTCCGGTCATCGTCGGGGCAAATGATCGTGATCTCGGCATCGGTGAGGCAGCAACGAAAGACGATCCCTTCGCGCTCTTCGGCAATCATGCCGCCGAAGCCCGCAGCCTCTACGATCCCAGCGGTCAACAGACCCTCGATGAGCTGAAGCAGCAGGTTCTGGCCGACAAGACGCTTGTCGAACCATCCCGCCACCTCGCTGACGAGATGATCCGCGCTGGTCAACCGACGTGGTGGTATCGTTTCTCCTATGTCGCCGAGGCTCTCCGCAACGATCCGGCATGGAAAGGCACTCTGCACGGCTTCGAAATTCCGTATACGCTGGGCATTCCAAACGCACTGGTGAAAGACAAGGTGACACCTGCCGACTGGGCGATGGCCACATTGGCAAGCGAATACTGGCTCGAATTTGCAAGGAGGGGTGACCCCAATAGCGGCTCACGGCCAAAATGGCCTCACCACGACCCATTCGCCGACAGGGTCATCGACTTCGGCAATGACGGCGCAACGGTCGGAGCCGATCCGCTGAAACCCAGGCTCGACCTCTGGCAAAGCCATTGGGAGGAGACGAAATGACGGGGGCGGTGCCTGTCGTCTGGTCTGTTGCCTTACCCATTGCGGGAACTGCCGAATAACACAAGCCCGCTTTGTCATTGCCATCTTCCTGGGAAGACCTTTCCGGATGTCGCGATTGACGGAAACCCGATCTCCGCTGAATTGCGCTTGGCAGCTTTGGGGGCGACAGGCGGCAGCCGGGTCGGTCGGATTTGGCCAGAAGCAGACGTCCTATTCCCGCTGGGCTGTCTCGCATAGGCTGAGAAACTCGCCTAGTCGCTGAGCTAAAGTTGTGCGATATTCAAAGCGGGATCGAACTCTGTCTACCGCAGCTCTTTGCGAGACAATCTGCCGATGCCGGCAAACACAGCCGTCCTTGACGCCGATCCCACCTGCACTAGCAGGCACTGATCGCCCCTTCGGCGCATAATACATAGCCACGAACAACTTTCAGCCTACCGCATTGCACGCACCGTAGCACCGTTCAAACCGGTGCCGTAACGGGCGCGCAAAACTCAGGAGGAGGAGTAATTATGAGCTATACAAAAAACCTCTGTTTCGGACTACTGGCTTCAGCATTTGCCGTCACGTTAAGTGCACCGGCAATCGCTCAGAACCAAACGCCGAAACCAAACATCGTCGTCATCATGGGCGACGACGTTGGCATCTGGAATATCGGGGCCTACAACCGCGGTATGATGGCGGGCCGCACGCCAAATCTCGACAAGCTTGCGGCCGATGGCATGCTCTTCACCGACTACTACGCCGAGGCGAGTTGCACGGCAGGCCGTGCGAACTTCATCACCGGCGAGTTGCCGGTCCGCACGGGCATGACCACGGTGGGCCAGGCGGGTTCTCCGATCGGTCTGCCGGCTGCTGCCCCCACGCTCGCGACCGTGCTCAAGTCCATGGGCTATGCCACTGGACAATTCGGCAAGAACCATCTCGGTGACCTCAACGAGTTCCTGCCGACCGTTCACGGTTTCGATGAGTTCTTCGGTTATCTCTACCACCTCGATGCGATGGAAGACCCCGCGCACCCTGGTTATCCGCAGGACCAACTGAACGTCGTCGGGCCACGCAACATGGTCCATTCCTGGGCGACAGAGGTGGATGATCCGACAGAAATGCCGCGCTGGGGCAAGGTGGGCAAACAACGGATCGAGGATGCCGGCACGCTCTATCCTGAGCGCATGAAGACCGTTGACGACGAAATCCAGTCCCTCTCTTTCAAGTTCATCGAAAAGGCCAAGGCGGACGGAAAGCCGTTCTTCCTGTGGCTCAACCCGACCCGCATGCACATCGTAACGCATCTCTCGGAGAAGTATGAAAATATGCGCACCTCGGAGAATGGATGGACCATTCACGAGGCTGGCATGGCGCAACTTGATGACATCGTGGGCGCTACGATGCAAAAGCTCAAGGATATGGGCGTAGACGACAACACCATCGTCATGTTCACCACCGACAACGGAACCGAGAACTTTACCTGGCCTGATGGCGGGCAGACGCCGTTCTATGGCGGGAAGGGCACGACCTTTGAAGGCGGCTTTCGCGCACCGGCAATGATCCGCTGGCCTGGACATGTCCCGGCCGGCTCAATCGGTAACGGCTTGATTTCGGGCCTCGACTGGTTCCCGACTTTCACCGCGGCCGCAGGCAATGCCAATATTGCCGTGGAACTTAAGGCCGGAAAGGAAATGAACGGGCAGAAGTACAAAGTGTATCTCGACGGTTATGACCAAACGAGCATGATTACCGGGTCGGGTCCGTCGAACCGCCACGAAATCTGGTATTTCGCCGAAAGTGCTCTCGGCGCCGCCCGCGTCGAAGACTACAAATATACCTTCAAGGAACAGCCCGGCGGCTGGCTCGGTGACACAGTGACATTGGGTGCGCCAACCATCGTCAATCTACGTCTGGACCCGTTCGAGCGGACAGCGTTCTACAAGGGGGGGAACACCGGCTCCCTCGAATATTTCGAATGGTATAAATTCGAGTTCTGGCGCTTCGTGCTTGTACAGCAGCGGGTAGAACAATTGGCGAAATCCGCCGTCGAATTCCCACCCATGCAGACGGGCGCGAGCTTCGGGTTGAGTGCCGTCAAGGCGCAGATTGCCGAAGCCATGAGGAAGCAAGCGCAATAGGCAGTCCTGCATTTCGAAGGGCAGCTCGCAGGGGCTGCCCACTTTCGTGGCTAAGCCGCAAGACTGCGGTCCCGGCCGTAACAGCAAGGCTCTCCTCATCCACGTGCTCATGCTTTCACAGCCGAGAAGAACAGGAACCGCGGCTTGGTCGTCAGGCTCTGATAGGCCTGCGGAAAAAGCGTGCGGGCTTCAGGGTCGGGCTGGGGCTCGCTGACGATGTCGATCTGAAATCCGGCCGACTTCAGCGCCTCGAACATGGCGTGCAGCGGCCGATGCCAGAAGCGCATGGCGATATCCCTTCCGCCGCGCTGCCAGGTCTCATCGAAACTGTAGGTCTCGAAATAATTGTCGCGGCCGGTCGAGGCGTGATCCATGAAGGGATGATGGGTGGAAAAAACCAGGCGACCGCCTTCAGGCAGCAGCCGGTTGAATTCCGAAAGCGGCCTCGTCCAGTCGGGCAGATAATGCATGACCAGCGAGGCAAGGATCAGATCGAAAGCCTTGTCCGTAAACGGCAAGGCTTCGTTCAGATCCGCCGGTAGCAGCCGCGCGCGCCCTTGCAGGCGACGTTGCGCGATCTCCAGCATGCCGGCACTGGCGTCGATCCCGGTCACAACAGCCCCGCGCTCAAGCAGCGCTGCCGCATGCGCCCCGCCGCCGCATCCCGCATCGAGCACGGAAAGTCCGGCGACCTCGCCAACCAGGGCAAGTATAGCCGGCCGCTCGTAATAGGCATTCCAGGCATTGACCTCGTTATCGGCATCATAAGCCGCCGCGAACGCATCATAATCATTCTCGGCCAAGATTTTTTCCTTTGCGAAGACTGTTCGAAGACGCCTGTGTGTCGGCGCTTGCTCGATCGACCTGCAAATAGGCCGAGATCAGTCACGCCCGATCTCAAGGGTGACATTGCCAAGACGCGCTGCATCCGAGCGCGAGCCTCCGCCATAGATCAAGGCAAGTGCCAAAAGACGACGCGCCTGCGCCGCATGCTTGCTCTTGCGGGCCAGACGCCGAAGACCTTCCGCGTCAAAATCCGCCCGTAATGAAATCGCGGCTCCCATCGCAAACCTCTCGTTTGGCGTATTAATCCCTGTCAGCTTGCCGGATTGCGCGCGGTGACGATCCACGCCGCGCCGTCGATCATCACCGACCGCTCACCGGGGCAGCCCGCGAAGGCGGCACGAACCGCGGCCGAGGCGCGGGCGCGGATATCGTCGGGCTGATCAGCGAGAGAGCGCGCCAGCGGGCCGACTTCGAGTGTCATCTTCACCGCGTCGTCGAGCGCCGCATCCCGCGTCTCCCCCTTGCCGAATGGGATAGAGGCATCGAAGGGCGCGATAGCGACATCGGTGAAGCCAGCCGCCGTTAGAATGCGCGCTACCCGCCCCTGGTCGCCAAACGAGAACGGGCCGGGCGCTTCGGGATCGGGCGGCGCCGTCGGCGGGAGGATGCCCTTCATCGCGCCCATCGGCAAGCGAACCCAATCGTTCTCGGCCATGCCGCGCCAGCAGACGAAAGCGACCCGCGCGCCCGGCTTGAGCGCACGGCGCATATGAGCAAATGCCGCCGTAGGATCGTCAAAGAACATCACTCCGAAGCGCGAGAACAGGATGTCGAACGCGCCCTCGGGCAACTCGGTGCTGCTGGCGTCGGCCACCTGGAACAGGGCCGGCGTATCCTGCGGCGCTCGCGCTCGCGCTCTGCCGATCAGCGGTTCGGATATGTCCACGCCTAGCACATGGCCCCCCGCGCCGACGCGGGCGGCCAGATCCAGACTGGACGCTCCCGCGCCGCAGC
>NZ_JALBGX010000071.1:0-34154 GCF_023006465.1 Rhizobium sp. PRIMUS64
GGCCGCGGCGCAGTACCGTGCGGCCTTCGGCGAGCTCGCGTTTCAGCCGCAGGTGCATGGCCTCCGGCAGGCGGTTGCGATGGCTGTCGTAGATTGCCCTGAGGTGGCGGTTGAACTGATGCTTGTCGCGAGCCGGCAGTGAACGCCAAAGCGAGCGGGCATGTTTCCTCAGGCCGTTCATCACCGATTGCCAGCTTCGCCCCGCTTCCTCCGCCTCGCGACAAGCTTGACGGATGAAGTGCACGATCTCCGGCAGGCTCTGCGGCAGCGCTTCGGCCGGGAAGACCGGGTCGGCGGAATTCGGCGTATGGCTCTGGGGCAGAAAGCCGCGCCGGGAAATGATCGTCACCTGGCCGGTGTAACCGGAATCGCGCAGCTGCAGCAGCTGGTCAACGACGCGGATGCCGCTGCCGAGCAGCACCGCATGCGGCCGCGCGACGAGGCGCTGGGCCCTGACCGGCGAAGCGTCCTGCTCACCGGCATCCGGCGCAGACAGGCCGTAACCGGTGGCGAGGATCACGGTATCAAACAGCGGATTGGCGGGATTGGCGCTTTCGAGCAGGAAGCGGTTGCCGTGGCTCCTGCGGATCGCCACGACCGGATCGTTGCAGACCTGGACGGTGATGTCCCTGCGCGCGGCGAGCGCTTCCGAAAAGCGTTGGTAGACATAATCGCTGAAGATTTCCTTCGGCACGAAGATCTGCCGGAATCCGGGGATGGCGGCCGGTACAGCGGCGCGGAAGGCGGCGTTGCTGCAGAGCCAGTCGTTGAAATCGTCATTGTCGCCGACCGAAACCGAGAGATCGCGCACACGGGTGTTGAGGATCGTCGAGGAGCGGGCTGACGCCAGCGCCTGCCCACCGCTGACGGACGAATTCGGATCGAAGAGCTGCAGGTGAAAGGGCGCGCGTACCGTCTTCATCAGCGCGATGGCCGTCATCATGCCGGAAAAGCCGCGCCCGACGATCGCAATGCGCGGTACGGCGGATATCTGCGCCGCCGCATTGGCTCTCGCGGAAAAAAGTCCCTGAACCGTCATCGCAACTCCTTTGCGGCTTTATCCGCACCGTGGGTCGATCGAGGTTTCAACGCATAAAACACCGGTTCACGCGTTGACGAGGTTCATGCGGCCATTCACAACATCTGCCGCGGCATCGGGGTCCGAACCAGCGGCCCCGCAAGGGAACTAGGGGAGCAATCACGCCCGCCCATAGTCTATCAAACTAGTAGTGTATGAAAGCGCTAAATGGCGCAGGTGGCAAGAGCTTTGTTGCCATATCTCTTCAAGCCGTTGAAACAAAACAGGCTTTTGAGATTTCGCGCAGAAATCCCAGACGAAATTTGCACCCAAGACTACGGGATTGATGTTGGAAACATCAGTTCGGCGGTGCTGCCTCGACCTCAGCTACCCTCGCCCGGATATTGCTTCGCCTTCAGCAGGCCAGCCAGATGCGCGGTGTTACGCGCCAGCATGTCGACGGCTTTCGTCACCACCTTCGGCACCTGGTCGAGATCGACGAAATTGGTGGAACCCATTGCCTCGCCGACCCAATAGGCGACTGCATTCGCCGGAATGGTGAAGCCGACGTCGTTCAGCGCCTGGAAGAGCTCAGCCGACACATGATGGGCCCCGTCCTCGTTGCCGACGACAGCAACGGCCGCGACCCTGCCATAGGAAACCATGCGGCCCTGATCGTCAGTCTCCTCGAGAAAGGCGTCCATGCGCTCGAGCGCCCGCTTGCAGACACTGGATGGCTGGCCGAGCCAGATCGGCGTTGCCATCACCAGGATATCGGCGCCCAGCACCTTGGCGCGGATATCCGGCCAGTCATCGCCGGCGCCTTCGTCGGAGGTGACGCCCGGCTTGACGTTGAAATCGGCAAGGCGAAGCACGCCGGTCTCAACGCCATGTGCCGACATCGCCTTGTCGATAAGGTCGATCATCCGGTCGGTCGAGGAGGCGTCCTTGGATTCGCTGGTCTTCAGAGTGGCGTTGAGGGCGAGAGCTTTCAGCGGCATGGATCTCTCCGTAGCGGTTGGCTGTGAGCATTCGCCTGCTGCAACCCGTTCGCCCACAGATTGTTCCCGCCCGGATGCGAGGAGACCTCACGTAAAAATAACCAACTGGTGAATTCTTTACTTGAACCCCCAAATGGAATCGGCAAAAGTGAAGGTGCTATCAATCCCTTCATGGATTTGCCGTCTTTTCGGGCCAGCGTCCGACCACACATCTATTGGAAAAATTACCGTGAGCAGCGATGCGTTAATACGCGCGACGAAGCCTTCGGCTTCGATGGCGCTTGCAACTGCGGCAGGCTGGGGCCGAGGCCTCTTCACATTGGTGCGCATCACCATGATGGCCTTCCGCCACCCCTGGCAATCCGGCTTTGCGATTGGCGCCACGCTTGTCGCTTCCACCTTCCAGCTGATGATCCCGCGCCTTCTCGGCCAGGCAGTCGACCACACCCAGATGGCGATGAGCGGCGGTGCGGCAGGCCAGGCGGCACAGGACGCGCTTCTGACCACGGCGTTGCTGCTACTCGGCGCCAGCGTGCTGCGCGGCCTTTTCACCATGGTCCAGAATTATTACAGCGAAGCCGTCGGCCATCACATCGGCTACGAGTTGCGGCTGGCCTGCTACGAGAAGATCCAGCGGCTCTCCTTCAGCTTTCATGACACCGTGCATTCCGGCGACCTGATCACTGTCGGCCTGCTCGATCTCGAAGGCGTGCGCATGTATTTTTCCACTGCGCTCGTCCGGATGATCCTGCTGTCGATCCTGATCGGCATCGGCGCCTATATGCTGCTGTCGACCGATGTCGTGCTCGGCCTCCTGGCGCTGAGTTTCGTTCCCTTCGTCGGCTGGCGCTCCTCGGTGACGCAGCTCAGGCTACGCGCCACCTGGCTCGACCTGCAGGAGCGGCTATCGGTGCTGACGCGCATCATGGAGGAAAATCTCGGCGGTATCCGCGTCGTGCGCGCATTTGCCGCCCACGAACACGAGATTTCGAAATTTGAAGCAGCGTCGAAAAACGCGCTGGCGCTCGCGCATCAGCGCGTCGGCATCCGCGTCACCAATACCAGCGCCATGACCTTCTCCTTCTTCGCGGCGATGGGCCTGGTGCTCTGGGTCGGCGGCGGCAAGGTGATGTCGGGCGAGATCACCGTCGGTACGTTGGCCTCGTTCCTGACCTTCATGACCATCCTGCAGATGCCGGTGCGCCAGCTCGGTCTGATGGTCAACGCCTTTGCCCGCGCCTCCACCTGCGGCTCACGCCTCTTTGCCCTTCTCGACCTCGACATCGCGATCAAGGATGCGCCGGATGCGAAGGAGCTGAACCTCACGGACGGCGTGCTGCGCTTCGAAAACGTCAGCTTCGCCTATCCGGGTTCGGAAAAGCGCACCGTGCTCCAGGATGTCTCCTTCGAAGCCCGGCGCGGCCAGACGATCGGCATCGTCGGGCCCCCCGGCAGCGGCAAGTCGACGATCGCGCATCTGATCCCACGCTTCTACGATGTCAGCGGCGGCAAGATCACGATCGACGGCCAGGACATCCGCAAGGCGACGCTGCAATCGCTGCGCCGGGCCGTGGCCGTCGTCCAGCAGGATTCCTTCCTGTTCACCACGACGATCGAAAACAACATCGCCTATGGCGACCCGTGGGCGAAGGAAGGCCGCATCGAGCGCGCCAGCGAAAGCGCCCAGTTGCACAATTACGTGCTCGGCCTTCCCACAGGTTATGGCACTGTCGTCGGCGAGCGCGGCGTTTCGCTTTCCGGCGGCCAGCGGCAGCGTCTTTCGATCGCCCGCGCGCTGATGCTGAAACCGGCAGTGATGGTATTCGACGATTCGACGGCGGCGATCGATGCCGCCACCGAGCAGCGCATCCGCAGCGCCATGCGCCGCTATGCCGCTGACCGCGTAACGATCATCGTTGCCCACCGCCTGAGCTCGCTGATGCATGCCGACCAGATCCTGTTCGTCGAAGACGGCCGGATCGTCGAGCGCGGCACGCATGCGGCGCTGCTTTCGCTCGGCGGGCGCTACAAGGCGCTCTACGACCTTCAGGTGCGGCCGGGCGACGAGGCGCTGAGCGCCTAGCAACGGGTATGTTCCCCTCTGCTCCCAAGTGGAGAGGAACGAGTAGTGACTATGCAGGCCACCGGAAGTGATGGCCGCGGGAGAAATGACATGGCCGAGGAACTGGAAACCGAGCGCCCCGACGTTCGCGAGGATGGACGCCGCCCGCCACGGGCGGTGGTCGGTTCGCATCGCGTCGAGGAGGAGATGTTCGGCAAGGCCTTCGACGGCAACATCGTCAAGCGCATCTGGGTTTTCGTCCACCCCTATCGCCGTCAGGTCCTCTGGTCCGTCGTCGCCGTTCTGACCTTCACGATGATGCAGCTCACCATCCCGCTGATCATCCGCTATGCCATCGACCACGGCATGTCGCCGGGCGGCAACCATTCGGCACTGGCCTGGTCGATCGCCGCCTTCACTGTTGCCATCGTCATCAACTATGCGGCAAGCTACGCGCAGGAAACGCTGGTCGGCGGCGTGGCGGAAGATGTGCTCTTCGATATCCGCAAGGCGATGTTTTCGCACCTCCAGCGCGTTTCGCTCTCCTTCATGGACAAGACGGAGGTCGGCCGGCTGATGTCGCGCCTGCAGGGCGACGTCAACTCGATGCAGGAATTTCTCGAAACCTCGGTACTGTCCGTCGGCGACATCGTGCTGCTCTTCGGCATCATTTTCGTGATGCTCTATCTCGATTTCAAGCTGGGGCTGCTGACGCTCTCGGTGCTGCCGGTGCTCTTCATCGTCCGGCTGTTCTGGCTGCCGCTCGCGCGCAAATCCTTCATGGCAGCGCACGAGACCAATTCGATTGCCGCCGGCGCACTCGCCGAAGCGATCCACGGTGTGCGTGCCGTCCAGAGCATGGATAGGCAGGGCGTCAACTTCACGCTCTACGACGACAAGGCGCGTGCCAACCTGCTGACGCATCTGACGGCGGCGCGCTATGCACAGGTGATGGTGCCGATCGTCGACAGCCTGACCGGCGTGGCGATGTCGCTCGTCATCGTCGTCGGCGGTGCCCGCGTTCTCAATCAGGCGCTCGATGTCGGCGTGCTCGTCGCCTTCCTGTTCTATATTCAGCGCTTCTTCGACCCGATCCGTTCGCTGACCCTGCAATATTCGGTGATGCAGCGTGCCATGGCTTCCGGCCAGCGGCTGACCGAAGTGCTCGACGTGCCTGTCGACATCAAGGATGCGCCTGGTGCCACGGCGCTATCGCGCGACATGGACGGCTCGGTGGAATTCAAGGACGTCGTCTTCGGCTATAATCCGAAGCATCCGGTGCTGAAGCATGTCAGCTTCAAGGTCAATCCCGGCGAGACGGTGGCGCTGGTCGGGCCGACGGGATCCGGCAAATCGAGCTGCATGTCGCTGATCCATCGCTTTTACGATGTACAGCGAGGCCAGGTGCTGGTCGGCGGCCACGATGTGCGCGCGCTGACGCAGGATTCGCTCGGGGCGCAGATCGCTATGGTGCTGCAGGAACCCTTCCTCTTCACCGGCACCGTTTTCGAGAACATCCGCTACCACAAGCTGGAGGCGACGCGCGAACAGGTGATCGAGGCGGCCAAAGCCGTCGGCGCGCACGACTTCATCATGCGTCTGCCGGAGGGTTACGATAGCGTTCTGGGCGAGCGCGGCGGCAACCTTTCGCTCGGCCAGCGCCAGCTTTTGAGCTTTGCCCGTGCATTGGTGGCCGACGCGAAGATCCTCGTGCTCGACGAAGCGACCGCCAATATCGACAGCTATACCGAGATGCTGATCCAGAAAGCGCTGGTAAAGCTGCTCGAAAACCGCACCGGCCTCGTCATCGCCCACCGGCTTGCGACAATCCGCGAGGCGGACCGCATCATCGTGCTGCAGAACGGCGAAATCATCGAAAGCGGCGACCACCGTCAACTGATGAAGAACGGCAAGCTCTATTCCAAGCTCTATAACCTCAATTACGCCTCCTTCGACGATATTCCCGAAGATGTGCTGGAAGAGACGACGGCGACGCAATCGGCGACCTAGCGCATCGGCCCGAAAATCGGACTCGATTTTCGAAAAGCACGATGAGTAGATTCAAAGTGTTAGAACGTCCTTTGTGCGTCCCGGAGGACGCACGGCGCTCTAATCCCGGATGACATGCGTTAACGCCTGTCGCAAAGTTTGAACGAACAAACGACTTGCTGCCGCATTTGCCCCTTATCCGGGGCAAGTGCCACTGAGGAGAATATTATGAAGAGAGTTATTAGCAGCCTGTTGATCGCCACGGCCCTTGTTGGATCGGCCATTCAGCCTGCTGCCGCGCGTGACCACCGTCATCACGATAACACCGGTCGAATCATCGCCGGCGGCGTTGCCGCAGGGGTTGTCGGCGGGCTCATTGGCGGCGCAATCGCCAATGGCGGCGGCCCTCGCTACGTCGAGGAGCCTCGTTATGTCGATGGCCCTCGCTATGTCGAACCCGCGCCGAGATGCTGGTATGAGGACCGCGATGTCCGCAACCGCTATGACGGCGGCTATCACGCCGAAACTGTACGCGTCTGCGAATAACGGGTTCATAAACCCGTCACCGGGAGGCCGAACTTCCCGAGCGGCGTGACCGATCATTCGTCGCCGCTCATATTCCTTCCCCCTCAGCCGAGGTTGCGTCCAGCGGCCTCGGCAATCGCTATTGCCCGCGGTTATCCCCCTTATCGAAAAAATCTCGTTGCCATGCGATCGCTTGTCATCCGGCTGTCAGAGACGATCAATAGCTGAAAGCCAATGAATGATGGTCCAGTGAACGGCGCCAAGGCGCCGAAGAAAGAACGCATGCGCTTCGTCAGCGCCGAGCAGGTCGCGCAATTGGCGGGCGTTTCGCGCTCCGCGGTCTCGCGCACATTCACGCCGGGTGCCAGCGTCGCTCCGACGACGCGCGAAAAAGTGCTGCGAGCGGCGCGGGAGCTCGGCTACCACGTCAACGACCTGGCGCGCGGCGTGCTTGCCAACCAGAGCCGCCTTGTCGGCATCGTCGCGACACGGCCGGAAGTGGGTTTTCGCGCGCATCTGGCGGCAGCACTAGCCAAAGCCCTGATCAAACGCGGCAGCATCCCGATCCTCATCAACACCGGCCAGACGGAAGAAGAGCTGCTCGCCGCCCAGAAGATGCTGATCGGCCACCGCGCCGAGGCGATCATCATCCTGTCCGGCTCGCCGCCGGCGAGTTTCTTCGAACTCGCACAGCGAAATGGCCAGCCGCTCGTCGTGATCGGCCGTTCGGAACCCGACGCCGACCATGTGCGTGCCGGCAACTCCGAAGCCTCCCGCAAGGCGGCGACGGCCTTTTACGAAAGCGGCAGACGGCGGCTGGCGGTCATCGGCTCCAACACGGGAACACCTGCTATCATCGAGCGCGAAAGCGCCTTCCTGTCGACCGCCGAGTCGCTCGGTGCATCCGTCGTCGTCGGACGCGGCGGCGACTCCGACTATGACGGCGGTGTTGCCGCAGCGCGCGCACTCTTTTCGGAGACAATAAAGCCCGACGCCGTCTTCTGCGCCAACGACCAGATCGCCTTCGGACTGATGGACGTCGTGCGCCTGGAAGCCCGGCTGCGCATCCCCGAGGACGTCGCCGTCATCGGCTTCGACGACGTGCCGGAATCCTCCTGGCTGAGCTACAGGCTCACCACCTTCCGCCAGGACCCGCTGACCATGGCGCTGCGCGCCGTCGAGCTGATGGAGCGGCGGCTTGAAAAGCCCGATGCGCCTCCGGGTTACGAACGCGTCATTCCGGAACTCGTCATCCGCCAGAGCTTCAAACCCTGACCCTTCCGCGCGGCTTTTCGCAGGCGTCATCCTGTGGCAAGAAGGGGCATGACACGTGACCCGGGAGGAAGATCGCCTGAGATGAAGGGAATTCGCCAGCTCGCCGAGCATCTCGACATTTCGATCGGAACGGTGTCCCGTGCGCTGAACGGCAAGCCCGACGTCAACGACGAAACGCGCCGGCGCGTGCTCGCAGCCGCCGAAGAGCTCGGTTATGTCGCCAACCAGTCGGGCCGCAGCCTTCGCCAGGGCATGACCAATGTCATCGGGTTGATGCTCGAAGTGAGCCGCGAGACGGTCGAAAACAGCGACGACTTCTTCCTTGGCGTCACCGACGGGCTGCAGAGCGTCTTTTCCCGTCACAAGCTCGACCTCGTCATGCTGCCCTGCCCCGATGACGAGGACCCGCACGAATATCTGAAGCGCATGGTGGCGCGCCGCCTTGTCGACGCGCTGATCATCTCGGCGACACGACGCACCGACCGGCGCATCGAGCTTCTGGAAAAGGCCCGCATCCCCTTCGTGGCGCTCGGCCGCAGCGCGTCGGGCGGCAGCTACACCTGGATGGACCTCGATTTCGAGGGCGTGGCGTCGCGCGGCGTCGACCGGCTGGTCGCCAAAGGCCACCGGCGGATCGCCGTAGCTGCACCCTCCTCCGACATCAATCTCGGCTACCTCTTCCTCGACGCCTACCGCCAGGCCCTGCAACGGCATGATATCCCCTTCGACCCGGCCCTCGTCATCCGGGTCAAGTCGAGCGAACAGGGCGGCTATCAGGCCGGCCACGAATTGCTAATGATCGAGCAGCGGCCGACGGCGATCATCCTGATCCATGAACTGATGGCGATCGGGCTTTACCGACGGCTTGCCGAGGCCGGCGTCGTGCCCGGCCGCGACCTCGCCGTCGTCGGTTTCCGCGAGGAGCCGCGCACGCATTTCCTGCAGCCGACGCTGACGTCCTTCCGTATGTCGCTGCGCGATCTCGGCGCGCAGCTCGGCGAAACCCTGCTCGCCACCATGCCGGCCTATGCCGATCACTATCCGCAGGGTGCCCGCAACAGGATCTGGCCGCTGGAACTCGTTCCGGGCGAAAGCGACGCTTTCACGCTGACGGCTTGAAGCCCGCCGCGTCGATATGTTTGACCGCTTGCATCAGACCCGGCTTGGAGCAGGCTGCTCCCTGCTCGACAGCTGATGCGTGACGAAGAAGACCAGCAGGGCTCCGGCCGCCAGGCAGGCCGCCAGGAAGAACATCGGCGCGATCGTGCTGCCGCTCGCTTCCTTGATCCAAGGCACGACGTTCTGGGCGACGAAACCGCCGAGATTTCCGACCGAATTGATGGCGGCAAGGCCGGCTGCGGCACCCGCACCCTTGAGGAAACGGGAGGGCAGGCTCCAGAACACCGGCTGGGGAGCGAAGATCCCGGCAGCAGCGACGCAGAGAAAAGCAAATTGCAAACTGTGGTTCGGGATCAGCGCCGAGAGCAGCAGGCAGGCGGCGCCGATGAAAGCCGGAATGACGATATAGGGCGTCTTCGATTGCGCCTTGTCGGCCATGGCGGGAACGACATAGAGCGCGATCGCAACCAGCACCCAGGGAATGATGTTGAGAAAACCGTTCACCGTGTTGCTGACGCCGAAAGCCTTGACGATGGTCGGCAGCCAGTAGCTCAGCCCATAGGCCGAAAGCGGAAAGGCGATATAGCAGAGTGCCATTAGCAGCACCCGTGGGTCGATGAGCGCCTTGAAGCCGCTTCCGGCATTCTCGCCCATGCCGGCATTTTCCGAGGCGAGCCTTCGTTCCAGCCACTGCTTCTCCTCGCCGCTGAGGAAGCTTGCGTTTTCAGGCCGGCCGGGAAGATAGAAGAAGGTGACGATGCCGGCGATGACAGCCGGAATACCCGTCGCCAGGAACACCCACTCCCAGCCGGCAAAGCCGTAAAGACCGTCGAGATCGAGCAGCACGCCGCCGAGCGGCGCACCGACGGCATTGGCGATCGCGCTGAAGATCATGAACAGCCCGACCATCCTGCCGCGATAGACTGAAGGGAACCACAGCGTCAGCAGATAGAGGACGCCGGGAAAGAAGCCGGCTTCGCAGACACCGAGCAGGAAACGCAGGATATAGAACATCGTCGCGTTCTGCGTGAAGGCGAGCGCGATGGTGACGATGCCCCAGGAGACCAGGATGCGGGCGAACCAGACACGGGCGCCGAGCCTGTCGAGGAAGAGGTTGCTCGGCACCTCGAAGAGAAAATAGCCGATGAAGAAGAGCGAAGCGCCGAGACCGTAGGCATATTCGCTCATTCCGAGGGCATCGACCATCTGCAGCTTGGCGAAACTGACGTTCTGCCGATCGATATAGGCGATGAGATAAAGGATGCCGAGAAAGGGCATCAGCTTCCAGGTGATTTTCGAGATCAGCCGCTTCTCGTCGACCATAAGTATCCTCCGGTATGACCATGCTTCGTCACGGCGTAGATAGAGCGGCCAGCCGATAATCAATTGCGCGTTGCATTTTCTCCGGGGGCCGCGACCGGATCATATGGCCGCACCCGGACACCGGGTGCGGCCTGTCTTTAGATCATTCAGCGGCGGCAACGGCCGCGCGGCGGCCGATCGTTGCCTGGGTCAGCGCGAAGGCTGAGAAGGCGCAGAGCGCGATGCCGGCGGCCATCGGAACGGCAGTGCCGTCGAAGAAGACGCTCGATATGACCATGGCGACGGCGGCGATCACGAAGTGCAGCGTGCCCATCAGCGACGAGGCTGTGCCGGCGATCTCGCCGTGATCCTCAAGGGCAAGCACCGCGCTCGTCGGGATGACGAGGCCGAGGAAGCCGTAGCCGATGAACAGGAAGGTCGCCAGGACAGGCAGCTGGTTGAAGCCTGAGGCCATCACCACCGCCATCACCACCATCGCAAGCGCATAAGCGCTGACCGCAATCCGCATCACGCGCACCAGGCCGAAACGCTCGCCGAGCCAGCCCGTGGCCTGCGATACCGCGAAGAAGGACACGGCGTTGATCGAGAAGGCGAAGCTGTATTGCGTCGGCGTCAGCCCGTAATGCTGGATCAACACGAAGGGCGAGTTGGCGAGATAGACGAGGAAGCTCGAAATGCCGAGGCCGCCGATGAAGGTCAGCGTCAGGAAATTGCGGTCGGTGAGCAGCAGGCGATAGGCCGCCATGGCGCTGCTCAGACCGCTGCCGCTGCGTTCGTTCGCCGAACGGGTTTCCTCCAGCTGGGTCGCAAGCAGGACGAGGCCGATGAAGGCGGCGATCGTCACGGCCCAGAATACGCCGCGCCAGCCGTAGAACTCGATGACGGCGCTGCCCGTCAGCGGCGCCAGGATCGGCGAGATCGAGAAGACCAGCATCAGCAGCGACATCAGGCGCGCGGCCTGCACGCCGGTGTGCATGTCGCGGACGATGGCGCGCGGAATGACCATGCCGGCGGCTCCGCCGATACCCTGAACGAAACGGAAGGCGATCAGCGTTTCGATATCGGTCGCCAGCGCACAGCCGATCGAGGCGACAGCGAAGAGGCCGATGCCGAGATAGAGCGGCAGCTTGCGGCCCCACATGTCCGACAGCGGCCCATAGACGAGCTGGGCGAGCGCAAAGGAGATGAAGAAGGCAAGAAGGGTTAGCTGGGTGACGTTGTTATCGGCATGCAGGTCCTGGCCGATGGACGGCAGTGCAGGCAGATACATGTCGATGGCAAAGGGCCCGATGGCCGACAGAAGGCCGAGAATGAGGGCAATGCGAAAGAAGGGAGCCGTCATAATGGTGATCTTTCATAAAGGCGCGGCGGAGGTACCGGATCGTCGCTCCGCTACATTGCTCTTAGAGCGCCGTGCGTCCTCTCGGATGCACGAAGGACTCTAACTCTTTGAATTTACGCATCGTGCTTTCCGGAAATCGGGACCGATTTTCGGGCCGATGCGCTAGGGTTCAATGATGATCGTTCGCGCGAAGACGAAGTTGGGAGCTCATATCTTCAGCGGCGTAACCAAGACTGTCAACAAATTTGGACATAGATGTAAAATTAGACGCCATTGTCTAGAACGTCAAGACGTCTTATCTTCGCTATCATGAAAGATCGCATGACACCGGCAGCCCGAATGACGGGGCATACGCAGCGCGGACAATGCGCCAAGCGCATGTCGATCCTCGATGCCGCGGCCGACGTATTCTGCCGCCAGGGTTTTGCCGGCGCCAGCATCGACGAGATCGCCGCCGTCGCCTGTGTCTCGCGCCAGACGATCTACAATCACTATCGCGAGAAGGAAACGCTGTTCGTCGCAGTCGTCGAAGACGTCATGAACCGCGCCAACGCCATGCTGTTCTCCGTGCTTTCGACCTTTCCTGATCGCGCCGACGATCTGGAGGACGAGCTGACGGCCTTCGCCGTGCGCCTCAATAAGAACTGCATCTGCAACCACGACGGAAAATTTCTGCGCAAGCTGGTGCAGACAGAGGGCGAGCGATATCCGCACCTCTTCGAAAGCTGGCGCCAGCAGGGGCCGGGCAAGCTGATCACCGCACTTTCCGCACTTCTCGGGCGGCTTGCCCATAAGGGAGCGCTCGCCATTGACGATTTCGACGTCGCCGCCCGGCAGTTCGTGGCACTCGGCAATGCTGACCTGCAGATGATGATCCTTCTCGGCGGGACGCCCACCGATGAAGAACTGGAAAAGGCGGCGCGCAACGCGGTCCGTACCTTTCTCAAGGCCTATGGCAAGCCGGAGGCGGAAAAGGCCGGCCATCCGCCGCAGCTCGCAGCCATATCAGGCTGATCAAGCCTTTCCGATCAAGCCAGCCGATCAGGCAAAGACCGTCATCTGTGAGGGTACGACCGCGAACATGCCGACGCGGCGCGCGGCAAGATATTTCACCAGCTGCTCGACAACCGAAGGCATGACCGGCTTCTGAACCACGCCGACCGCGCCCTTGACGCCATCGGCGACCACTTCGGGATTGCCGGTCATGAAGACAACGGCAATGCCATGCTCCTGCGCCAGCCGTCGGCCGATCTCAGGCCCGGTCGGGCCGTCGGCGAGATTGACGTCGACGAAGGCGATATCGGCAAGCGGCGCCAGCCGCAACGCCTGTTCGCAATCATTCGCAAGGCCCGCGACCTGCATGCCCATGCCTTCCACCGTCGCCTCGAGGTCCAGGGCGATCAGGAATTCATCTTCGACGATCAATACTCTCTGTTTCATGAGATCATCTCGTTGCCAGCGCCGCACGACATTGGTGGCCATGATACGTCCCCTTGGTTACGCCCATACTTCTAAAGAGGGATCCGCTCCGGCAGCCTATCCCACGCGAAACTCACGGTGGTAACGGGCAATTCCACAATATGTTCCGCGGTGGAACGTGATTCTTTGGATTTAAGATATTGTTAACGTTGATAAATTCTTAAACTGACTGAGCAAAAACTGGATCGTGCTCAATCTCACGCCAGCCGGCTCGATGGGAGCGCGACAAAGACGATATAATTATTTCTCCCTTTTGGGGGCCAGAATCTGAAGCGCATTGCCGGGGTGGATACTAATTCTTTGGTAGTTTTAAGCCCGCTGGGCGTATTTCGAACCTCCAGTCTCCTGCGGAGAAGGGTCTTGTTGTTTCGACGAATGCGCGCTTGTGGTGTTCTAACGCACGTAATTGCATGGCGGCCGAGCAGGTCTTTCGGCGCATGTCGTCCGCCTCCCTCAGCGCCAGTTCGCACATGCACTTCCCGTTCCGGTTTTCCTTCTTGCGGCCATCCTTTCGTTCGTCCTTCTTGTTGGCTTTGCGAAGGACGCCGCCGACGAATTTGGATTGACAACCGAACGGACGACGGTGATCCGTCCGCCCGACGAGTCACCCACACCAAGTCTCTTCTTGTAGTCGTCGATGAAACGATCCCCGTATTGTTCTGCTTTCAATGACCCGACAGAACGAGCGTCTGAACCGGCAGGAGCAGCGCTTGAATTCGCAGAATCATCGCATGTACAAGTCCAACGGCGTCGACCATATGCAGGGCAAACCACCTAACCGTGCCAATGTTCGGATCGGCGAGCGCGTCGTGATTGTTGGTATAGGCGTTGGCGATGCAACTGCTTCCAGGCGGCACGCCATTGAGCCCTCCCGGATAAAGTGGCTGCAGAAAGACGGTCAGGGTTCCCGGCTGCGCCGTCTGCTGAACGTCGATGAGTTGATCCGTCGCGCGCAATTGTCCGGCCGCGATAACCTCCTGCACGTCGGTCACGACCATAGGAATGATCGTAAACGGCTTTCCGATGCAGGTTGCTTCGGCGATCATCCCCTTTTTCATAACCTGCGCTTCGATCTGGCCGAAGCCGGCGATTAGCGTGCTTTGTCCAGCGCCTTCTGGCACAAGGATCCCGGCAGGACGCAACATTGCATTGACGACGTCCCCGCGACGCAGCGTAAACTGTTGCACAGTACCCGCGACGCCGGCCCTTACGATGGTCTTGTCGAGTTCGACCTGCGCCTGCGCCAGGGCCGCTTCGGCGCTTGCTCTTTGAGCTGGCAACTGCACGGCGATCTGTGTCTCCAGGGTCAGCTTTTTCGCGACCGTTGCATCCAGCGCTCCCTTGCGGCCGTCGATCGTCGTTGCCAGGCGTTCGACCTCGCGCCTGGCGACAGCGTTGTTCGTCAGGAGCTGCGCCTTCATCTCGTATTCGTCGACTGCCGTCTGGTAGGCACCCTGCGCCTCTTTGATCTGGCCATCGACCCCTATAAGCTCGGTCTGGGTCACCTTTATTCCGGCCTCGACTTCTGCGACGCGCCGACGGGCCGTCTCCAGCGCCGCCTGCTGTTCGGAATTATCGAGCCTGAACAGTGGCGATCCGGCCTCGACCTTCTGGTTCAGCCCGATGAAAACTTCCTCTACACGTCCGGTTGCCTCGGGCATGATCGTGACGGTTCGAAATATCGCGGTGGCGGTCTGGGCTGATGGATGGAAGTAGAAAATCATCGTGATCAGCGAAACGGTCAGAAGAAGGCAGGCGGTGATACCCCACCGGAGTTCGTACCACACCGTATAAAGCGTGATGTCGCGGCCGATCCGCTTTCCCTGACCGTAGCGCCGGAACAGATAGTCGGGGAGGATCGTCAGCATGGAGCAGAGAAGCAACTCAAACATTCAGATATCCTCTCCGTGTACGCTGGTCTTGGACGGTGACGGTGTTGGCTCTGCTTCCACAGTATCTTCCGCTATCAGAGCAGGATCGCCTGTCGTGTCAGCCTGGCGGCCGGAGAGTTTGCCGAGAGACTGGGCGATTGAGTAAAGCGGCGTGGAGAAGTCGGGAATCTGAATGAAGGCCAGAAGCAGCCCGGCAATCCAGAAAAGATGGTTGTGGGTGAACAGTGAGATGAGCGCCAGGACGGCCACGATCTCCATCTGCACCTTGTTCGTACGGTGGGCTCTGCGTTCGGGAAGGGCGTGCAATTGGAAGTACAGATTTCCAACCGCGAGCACGGCCACCAGCAGAAAGACAACGACGACAACGAAAAGGTAGTCCGTCTGTCCGGGCGAAGTGATGAAAATCGGCAGGTGCTCGATTGCCGCTGGATGAACTGATTGCTCCATTGCTACCACCTAAGAGAAAAAGAGTGAAATGCGCCGTCGTCGAGAGCGTCTTCGATTTCTTTTGCCAGTGCCGCGACCAACTCCTCGTACATGCTACGGCGCTCGCCACGCGTCGGATCTATCGAGGCCTCCCACCTGGAAAGCTCGGGTTTTGCTTCCGCAAAGTCCATGTGCCGGAAACTGCCGCGTAGCAGCGGCCACGCCTCCGTCCATATTTCACTCCCAAGGCCACGACACAGACACGTCTGCTTCTCTGATGTAGGGAGACGTTGGCGGGGTTGTGGAGTATGTTACTGTATCATACGGGTTCACGATGACTGTCTCCAGGGGGATTGGGAGCGCCGACGAGGCACCGCGACAGCCGGGAGTTCGTTGGAATGCGACCTGATTTCCCGCTCAATGTCCTCACGGAATTGCAGATGCCGACTTGGCAGCCCGCCGATCATGACCACGTTATTGGTCGCAAGGCGGGGACGATGGTTCCTTATGCCGTCGGCGCCAGAGCGGCCATAACGGCGCTGAACCCTGCAGTTTCCCTTTGATCAACCGCACCATTGGCATCCATTGCTGCGCGGGACGGCGGCGATTAACTCTGAATCGCTGGGCCGCCAATGAGCAGTTGAAGATCTGCGGCCGCCGCTCCGGCCAACACTGGGCTATAAGCGGTCGTGTCAATCAGCCCTTGGCCTTCACGAGCACCGGTTGGCTGCGGTAGTCGGCCGGAAACAGCGACTTCAAGTTCTCGATTTTTGGCAGGTCGTTGTAGGCGATATAAGGATAGGTCGGATTGAGCGTCAGGAAATCCTGATGATAGGCCTCGGCGGGATAGAAGCCGGCGGCGTCAGACACCTTGGTGACGATCGGCTGCGGAAAGACATGCGCCTTGTCGAGCTGGCTAATATAGCTCAGGGCGATCTTGCGCTGTTGTGGATCGGAAACGAACAGCGCCGAACGATATTGCGTTCCCTGGTCCGGACCCTGGAAATTCAGCTGCGTCGGGTTGTGCGCCACAGAGAAGAAGATCTGTAGCAACTTGCCGTAGCTAACCTGTTTCGGATCGAACTTCACCTGGACGGATTCGGCGTGACCCGTCGAGCCGGTGCTGACGGTTTCGTACTGCGCCGTTTTGGCGTCGCCTCCGGCATAACCGGAGACGGCGCTCTCAACGCCCTTCACGTGCTGGAAGACGCCCTGGACGCCCCAGAAACAACCTCCGGCGAAAATGGCGGTCTCGGTGCCTGACCCGGCCACCTCGTCAATGGCCGGCGGCGGGATGACGACGGCATCCTCGGCCGCGCCCGCGGCACACACGCCGAACGAGAATAGGGTGGCTGCAAGGAGAGCGGCAAGCCTCCTGCGGTGGGAAGACGTGGACATGGCGCTACCTCCTGCGATCGCCCAAATCCTTGCTCATCCTTGCAAAAGCCGCAAATCACAAGGCGGTCACTCACGCCGATGTGACAGCTGGACGAAAGCGCCTGTGCGAAGATGAAACAGCGCTCAACTTGAGTTGACAATCTCGCGAGGAGTGAGGAGAGTGCCGCCGGTCAGAGCCAGCATTTCCGGGGGGAACCTATGTCCGTGCGCTCGTTCTTCGCTTTCGCGACAATCGCATTTTCCACGATCGCCATCAGCTTTTCCGCCGCCGCGGCGGACACCAAGCGCGACATCCAGACGATCAAGGACGCCGATTTCTTCGGCTTCGATCTTCGCACCGAGCAGAATGTCTCGCTCGATCAGTGCAAGACATCCTGCATCGGCGACAAGAGCTGCAAGGCCTTCACCTACAATCCCAAGGTGAAATGGTGCTTCCTGAAATCCGATTTCAAAACGATGAACGCCTTCCCCGGCGCCATCGCAGGCAAGATTGTCGAAACGGCCGGCCAGCAGGAGCGGGATATTGGTGCCGCGCCGCGGCTGACCTTCCTGACCAACGATCTCATCCAGCAGGCCCACGACTTCAAGGATAATCTGACCCTGGCCGACGACCAGCAGGGCCAGGGCGCCGACAGCCTGACGGCCAATGCCCGCATTGACCTCACTGCCAACAATCTGGCCGACGCGTTGAAGTCCTTCCATGGCGCGCTGTCGATCACACCTGACGACGCCGATCTTTGGCTCGAAACCGCCCGCGCCGCAGCTTCGCTCGGCACCGCCGAGAGCGGTACGAGCGGCCAGGCCGTGCTCGATGCGCTGAACGGATACGAGCTGACGCGCACCAAACCTAAGCGCGCCGAGGCGCTCGCCGTCCTCGCCGACGCCCTGGACCGAAACGCCAATTACCGCCCGGCGCTCGACGCCTACAAGGCGAGCCTGGCGCTGGTTGCCTCCGACGATGTGCAGGCGGCCTATCTGCAGCTGAAATCGACGCAAGGGTTCCGCATCACCGAACACACGGTCGATGCCGACAGCGCCACGCCGCGGGCCTGCGTCACCTTCTCCGAGGCACTCGTCAAGACCACCGACTACACCCCCTTCGTGACGCTGAACGGCGAAGCGCCGAAGGCCTTGGAAACCAAGGACAAGCAGATCTGCGTCGAGGGACTGACCCATGGCCAGACCTATAAGATCGGCTTCCGCACCGGCCTGCCGTCATCAGTCGACGAAGCGCTCGAAGCAGCCGTCAGCATCGACGTCTATATCAAGGACCGCAGCCAGATGGTGCGCTTCACCGGCGACAGCTTCGTGCTGCCATCGACGGCGCGCCGTGGCATCCCGATCGTCTCGGTCAATATGACCTCGGCCAACCTGAAGCTTTACCGCATCGGCGATCGCGCCATCGCACCGCTGCTGACCAACTCGCAGTTCCTGTCCCAGCTCGACGGCTACAGCGCCCAGAACATCCAGGACCAGAGCGGCGAACTCGTCTGGCAGGGCTCGATCGACATCGCCAACGAGCTCAACAAGGACATCGTTACCAGTTTTCCGGTCGACGAGGCGCTGCCCGAGCGCAAGCCCGGCATCTACGTGATGACCGCAACGGCGGCAAACGGCCCCGCGCAGGAGTGGGATTCGCAGGCGACGCAATGGTTTCTGGTCTCCGATATCGGCGTCACCACCTATGCCGGTACGGACGGGCTCAACGTCTTCGCCCGCTCGCTCGCCTCGGCCAAGCCGATCGCAGGCGTAGAGCTGCAGCTGCTCGCCAAGAACAATGAAGTGCTCGGCACTGCCACCACCGACGAAAACGGCCGCGCCACCTTCACTGCCGGCCTGATCCGCGGCACGGCGGCGCTGACGCCCGCCGTCATTACCGCCAAAAACGGCACGTCGGACTACGTCTTCCTCGACATGACGCGCGCCGGCTTCGACCTCTCCGACCGTGGCGTGACGGGCCGCGCAGCACCCGGCGCGATCGACGTGCTGACCTTCACCGAACGCGGCATCTACCGCGCCGGCGAGACGGTGCATGCGCAGGCGCTCGCCCGCGACACCGATGGCAACGCCATCGAGAACCTGCCGCTCACTTTCATCTTCAGCCGCCCCGACGGTGTCGAAGACCGGCGGATCGTCAGCCAGACCAGCAATCTCGGCGGCTACTCCATCGATTTCCCGACCCAGGAAAACGCCATGCGCGGCACCTGGACGATGAACATCTATACCGATCCCAAGGGCAGCGCGATCGCCACCAAGAGTTTCCTCGTCGACGATTTCGTCCCCGATCGCACCGACATGGAGATCAAGACCGAGGCCAAGGAAGTCGGTCCGGACACGCCGGCGACGATCACCGTTTCGGGCAAATATCTCTACGGCGCCCCGGCCGCCGGCCTGACGCTCGAAGGCGACGTCGTCGTCAAGCCGACGCGCGAGAGTGCGGCCTACAAGGGCTTCCTCTTCGGCCTCGCCGACGAAGAGGCGAGCGAGGATTCGCGCCTGCCGATCGACGGCCTGCCGGAACTCGACGAGAACGGCGAAGCCTCGACCGACCTGACCATCAGCGACCTGCCGGCCACGACGCAGTTGCTCAACGCTACTGTCTATATGCGCATGCAGGAGGCGGGCGGCCGCGCCATCGAGCGCTCCTTGACCATTCCGGTGAAGAACCAGGGCGCTTCGATCGGCGTTAAGCCGGAATTTTCCGACGATCTGCCGGAGAATTCGATCGCCAACTTTACGGTGATCAGCGTCAAGGCCGACGGACAGAAGCAGGAGACGAAGGGCCTGCGCTGGAAATTCTATAGCCTCAACCGCGAATATCAGTGGTATCGCGAGGGAACCGCCTGGAAATACGAGCCGGTCTACACCGCCGAGCAGGTCTCCAACGGCAGCGTCGACGCGACGATGGACGGCGGCAAGATCTCCGTTCCGGTGACCTGGGGCCGCTATCGCCTCGAAGTGGAAAGCCCCGATGCCGACGGCCCGACCTCCAGCGTCGAATTCGACGCCGGCTGGTTCGTGACATCGACCTCGACGGAAACGCCCGACGGGCTTGAGATCGCCCTCGACAAGGACAGCTACAAGATCGGCGACACCGCCAAGCTGAAAGTCACCTCGCGCTATGGCGGCGAGCTGATGGTGACGGCCGGAACCGAAAAGCTGGTTGCCGTACAGAACGCCACGATCGGCGAGACCGGCGGCGAGGTCGATATCCCGGTTACATCAGACTGGGGTGCCGGTGCTTATGTGACCGCAACGCTCTTCCGCCCCGGCGACGCGCAGGACAGCCATATGCCGATGCGCTCGATCGGCATCAAATGGCTGAAAGTCGATCCTGAACAGCGCGCGCTGCAGGTGACGCTCGACACGCCCGAGAAGATGCTGCCGCGCGGACCGTTGAATATCGGTCTGCAGGTGGCTGGCGCCGGCGCCAACGAGGACGCCTATGTGACGGTTGCTGCCGTCGATGTCGGCATTCTCAACCTGACGCGCTACGAACCGCCGAACCCGGAGGACTGGTATTTCGGCCAGCGCCAGCTCGGTCTTGAAATCCGCGACCTCTATGGCCGCCTGATCGACGGCTCGCTGGGTGCGACCGGCAAGCTCAGGACCGGCGGTGATGGCGGCGCCATTGCGCTGCAGGCAAGCCCGCCGACGCAGAAGCTCGTCGCCTTCTTCTCCGGGCCGGTGAAGCTCGACGCCGAAGGCAAGGCCAATGTCTCCTTCGACATTCCGCAATTCAACGGCACGGCGCGCGTCATGGCGGTGGCTTGGTCGAAATCAGGCGTCGGCCACGGCGTCAAGGATGTCATCATCCGCGATCCCGTCGTGGTGACCGCAAGCCTGCCGAAGTTCCTCTCCCCCGGCGACAAGGCCAATCTGCGCCTCGACATCGCCAACACCGATGCGCCGGCCGGCGACTACAAGCTGCAACTGACCGGCAATGATGCGGTCGGCATCGAGAAAGCGTCCGCCTCGCAGACGATCCGCCTCGAGGCCGGCGCGAAATCCGAGCTGACGCTTTCGCTCATCGGCAAACAGCCGGGCGCCGGCAGCGTCTCGATCAACCTCTCCGACGCTTCCGGCCTTTCGCTCGACCAGACAGTCGACTTGCCGGTGCGCCCGGCCTCCTTGCCGATCACCGAACGCAGGGTGCTGGCGCTGAAGCCTGGGGCAAAACTCACCGTCGACAAGAACCTGCTGGCCGACAGCGTGCTGCCCGGCGCCTCGATCAGCGTCAACGTCACCCGTTCGGCCGCCTTCGATATTCCCGCCCTGCTGATGACGCTCGACCGCTATCCCTTCGGCTGCGCCGAGCAGACCACCAGCCGGGCGCTGCCGCTGCTCTATCTCGCCGAAGTGGCCAAGCAGGCGGGTATGGAAACCGACGACGACGTGCATAAGCGCGTGCAGGACGCGATCTACCGCGTGCTTTCCTATCAGGCCTCGGCCGGCAGCTTCGGCCTCTGGGGACCGGATTCGGGCGATGTCTGGCTCGATTCATACGTCACCGATTTCCTGACGCGAGCCCGCGAAATGAAATACGACGTGCCGGAAAGGGCTTTCGTGCAGGCGCTCGAAAACCTGCAGAACACGTTGTCTTACACCACCGACATCAAGGGCCAGGGCGACCAGATCGCCTATGCCATCTACGTCCTTGCCCGCAACAAGAAGGCTGCGATCAGCGATCTGCGCTACTATGCCGACACGATGATCAACGACTTCCCGACGCCGCTCGCCAAGGCGCATATCGCCGCTGCATTGGCGCTCTACGGCGATGCGCAGCGCTCGAAGAATATTTTCCTCGACGCGCTGCAGATGTCGGAGCAGTCGATGGTGTCGCGCGTGAACCTGTCGCGCACCGACTATGGAACGATCCTGCGCGACGGCGCGGCGATCCTGGCGCTCGCTGCCGAAAGCCGGCCGGTCCCGCCTGTCATCCCGGAACTCGGCAAGGCGGTCGGCAAGGAATGGGAGCGCAGCAAATATAAGAGCACGCAGGAAGAAACCTGGATGCTGCTTGCTGCGCGCGCCATCCAGGGCGGTGACGACGGCCTGAAGGTCGATGTCAATGGGGCGGCACACACCGGTGCCTACATGGCACGCATGACCGGCGATGCCCTGGCTGACCATCCGCTGACGCTGACCAACCAGACAAACGACACGGTTTCGGCTGTGGTCACCACCGTTGCCGCCCCCACAGTTCCGCTGCCGGCCGGCGGCGACGGCTTCATCATCGAGCGGACCTATTACACGCTCGACGGCGAAGAAGCGAATGTCAGCGAGGCGAAGCAGAACGAACGCTACGTCGTCGTCATCCATGTGCGCGAAACCAACGACTGGCCGTCGCGCATCGTCATCACCGACCTTCTGCCCGCCGGCTTCGAGATCGACAATCCGAATCTCGTCGACAGCGCCCAGATGACGAATTTCGATTGGATCGGCGAGATCTCCGCTGCCCATACCGAATTCCGCTACGACCGCTTTGTCGCCGCCTTCAACCGCGCAGCAGGCGATGAGCGCGAATTCAACGTCGCCTATGTCGTGCGTGCCGTCACCCCCGGCACCTACGACCATCCGGCCGCAAACGTCGAGGACATGTACCGGCCGGAGCTTTCGGCCCGCACGGCAACCGGCAAGATGGAGGTCGTGACGGCGCAACAATGAGGCGGTGGCACAAGTTTGCGATCGGATCCGCAGCCGGCATCGTTCTTGCCGGTGCGGCTCTCTTTGCGCTCGATGCCGCCGACAAGGCATTTCCGCCGCCGCTGGACAGGGCGAATGCCGTCTCCGCCGAGGTGCTGGATGCCGATGGGCAATTGTTGCGTGCGTTTGCGACGTCGGAAGGCCGCTGGCGGCTGAAGACGGCGGTCTCCGACGTCGATCCGCAATTCCTGCGCATGCTGATCGCCTATGAGGACCAGCGTTTCTACGACCACGGCGGCGTCGATCCCTGGGCGCTCGGGCGCGCTGCCGTGCAACTGATCAGCAATGGCCGCATCGTCTCCGGCGCCTCGACGCTTTCGATGCAGGTGGCGCGGCTGATCGAGCCGCGCGAAGGACGCTCGCTTTCGGCAAAACTGCTGCAGTTGGTGCGCGCCGTGCAGATCGAGCGGCGGCTGTCGAAGGAAGAGATTCTCGACCTCTATCTCACACATGCGCCCTATGGCGGCAATCTGGAAGGCGTGCGCGCCGCAAGCCTTGCCTATTTCGGCAAGGAACCGCGGCGCCTGACGGTCGCCGAAGCGGCTTTGCTCGTCGCCCTGCCGCAATTGCCGGAACGGCGCCGGCCGGACCGCAATCTCAAGGCAGCCGAGGCTGCACGCAAGCGTGTTCTTGACCGCGTGGCGGTGATTGAGGCCGTAGGTGACGGCGAAGCGGAGCGTGCCGAGGGTGTCGCGGTCCCACCGCGGCGCATGCAATTGCCCGCACTTGCCGCCCATGTCGCCGAAGCCGCACTGCGCAAGGAGCCTGATGTCCTCAAGCATCAGACGACGTTGAAGAAACAGGTGCAGCAGGGGCTGGAAGCGGTTGCGCGGGCAGCGGCAATGAAGCTCGGGCCGAAGCTTTCGCTTGCCATGGTGATGGCGGACGCGCAAACCGGTGCGATTGTCGGCGAGGTCGGCTCGGCCGATTATTTCGATGCCAGCCGCTCTGGCTGGATCGACATGACGCGCGTCAACCGCTCGCCGGGCTCGACGCTGAAGCCCTTCATTTATGGGCTGGCTTTTGAACAGGGCCTAGTGTCCCAGGAGACGATCATCGAAGACCGGCCCGCCGATTTCTTCGGCTACCGGCCGCGAAATTTCGACATGAGCTACCAGGGCGACGTCACCGTGCGCGAGGCGCTGCAGCTTTCGCTGAACGTGCCGGCCGTCAAACTGCTCGATGCCGTCGGGCCGTCGCGGCTGATGGTACGGTTCCGCCGCGCCGAGGTACGCCCGGTCCTGCCGCCGAATGAGACACCGGGACTGGCGATCGGTCTTGGCGGCGTCGGCATCACTCTGAAGGATCTGGTGCAGCTCTATACGGCACTCGCCAATCGCGGCCAGCCGGCAAGGCTCGGCGACGGCGTCACCGGCGCACCGGGCAAGCTCGACGGCGAACCGCTGCTGGAGCCGGTCGCAGTCTGGAACGTCGCCGATATTCTCTCCGGCGTCATTCCCCCCGCCGGCGCGCCGCAGCGCGGCATCGCTTACAAGACCGGCACGAGCTACGGCTACCGTGATGCCTGGTCGGTCGGCTATGATGGGCGTTATGTGCTCGGCGTCTGGGTCGGACGACCTGACAACAGCGCCGTGCCGGGATTGACCGGATATGGCACTGCCGCGCCCATCCTGTTCGAAGGGTTCGCCAAGTCAGGCATCGCGACGACGCCGTTGCCCCGGCCGCCTGCAGGCGCCGTGCGCATCGCCCAGTCCGAGCTGCCGATCAGCCAGCGGCGTTTCGCCCTCAATGCCAGCGGCCTGCTCTCCTCCGGCCGCGAGGCCGCGCCTGAGATCATCTATCCGCCCGAAGGCGCGCATGTCGATCTCGGCGCTGGTCAAGGCAACCTGTCACCCCTAATGCTGAAGCTCCAGGGCGGCCGAGCCCCCTTCCGCTGGCTTGCCAACGGCAAGCCGCTGCCCGATCTCTCCCGCCGGCGCATCCAGCAATGGCTGCCCGATGGCGGCGGCTACTCGAAACTGACCGTCATCGACTCGGCCGGACGCGCCGCAAGTGTCGGCGTCTTCATCGATTAAGGGAACAAAACCCAGCTGCGACCGTTTGGAACAATCTCCCTTCCAACATCAGCGGCCTCATGACACTCCCGACAGCGACCTACCGGATACAATTCCGCAACGGCATGACCTTCGATCGCGCCTGCGACCTCGTCCCCTATCTCAAGATGCTCGGCATCAGCCACCTCTACGCCTCGCCGATCTTCACTGCCGTCAGCGGTTCGACCCACGGCTATGACGTGACAGACGCCAACGAAATCGACCCGGTGCTCGGCGGCCGGGCCGGATTCGAGCGGCTGACGGAAAGCCTTGCGTCCGCAGGCATGGGGCTGATCCTCGACATCGTGCCGAACCACATGGCGGCCTCGCCGGAAAACGGCTGGTGGCGCGACGTGCTGATATCTGGCCGGCAGAGCGCCTATTTCAGCCACTTCGACATCGACTGGAGCGAACCGCTGACTCTGCCGCAGCTCGGTCAGGATTTCGAGGGAGCACTCGCCGGTGGCGAGCTGCGCATCGCGCTCGACGAAACGCACGGTAACTTCGCGTTCGGTTATTTCGAGACGCTGTTGCCGCTGAACGCCGCGAGTTACGGAGCGATCGCAAATCGGCTCGACGACCCGGTTGCCACCAGAATGGCGGAGGCTGCGGCCGTCACCTCCGGCGAGAACTTCAACCGCGCGATGCGCGATATCCTCTTCGAAGGCGGCGATCGAGCCGCCCTCCAGCAGAAGCTCAATGACGTCTCGGCCGATCGCGATTTCATGAGAAGCCTGCATGAGGGACAGCATTGGCGGCTGACCCACTGGAAGGGGGCGGCGCGACATCTGAGCTATCGCCGCTTTTTCGAGGTGACCGGACTGGTCGGCACCCGCGTCGAAGATCCCCCGGTGTTCGAGGACATGCACCGGCTGGTGATCGAGCTGGTGCGCCATGGCAAGGTGCAGGGCCTGCGCATCGACCATGTCGACGGGCTCGCCGAGCCTAAGGCCTATCTCGACAGGTTGCGGGAGGCGGTGGGACCGGACACCTATATCGTCGTCGAAAAGATCCTTGGGGCTAGCGAAGTCCTGCCGGAGAGCTGGCCGGTTGCCGGCACCACGGGATATGAATTCATCGCCGCACTGAGCGAGCTGTTCATCGACGCGGGCGGCCTGCGCATATTGGACGATGCCTATCGCAGCATCGCCGTCGAGACGGGTGATCTCGAGGCGGGCCGACGAATTGCCAAGGAACTGATGGTCGAACGCAATTTCGCCGGCGAGACCAGCAGGCTGGTGTCGGTCGCAGCAGGCATCTTTCCCGAGGTAAAGGGAGACGAGATCGCCACAGCCCTCAGCGAACTGCTCATCACCTTTCCCGTCTACCGCACCTATGGCGACGGCGGCCCGCTTTCCTGGCAGGATTCAGCGGTCCTTGCGGCGACCGCCTCGCAAGCCATGGCGCGGCTCGATGATCGACGTGCCCTCGACCATGTGCTGAAGCTTCTCGAAGGCAAGGTCGAAGGTCATGCGGCCCACGAGTTCCGGATCCGCTTCCAGCAATTGAGCGGACCGGTGATGGCCAAAGCGACGGAGGACACGCTCTTCTACCGCTACAACAGGCTGCTTGCCGCCAACGAAGTGGGCGGTGAACCCGGCAAGGCGCCTGGCGGCCCGGAGGAATTCCACCGCCGCATGGCAGAGCGGGCCCGGCTGCAGCCGCATGGGCTTTCGACAAGCGCGACCCACGACACCAAACGCGGCGAGGATGCGCGTGCAAGGCTTTATGCCCTGAGCGAGGGGGCTGATGTTTTTGCACAGGCGGTCGAGCGTTGGCGCGACATGAACCGGCCGTGGCTGAAGGATCTGCCGGATGGCGCAGCGCCGGAGCCAAATGTCGAATGGATGCTCTACCAGGCTCTGGCCGGCATCTGGCCGGAAGATTTCGACAGAGGACGGACGGAAGAACTCCGCGAACGCCTCACCGATTACGCGGTCAAGGCCGTGCGCGAGGCGAAACTGCGCAGCGACTGGACGGAACAGGATGCCGCTTACGAGGAAGCAGTCACGACCTATGCCGCGGCGCTGGTTTCGCCTGATAATGACGTCTTCCTCGAGGATTTCGAAAGGGTGCTGCAGCCTTTCATCGCGGCAGGTTACCTCAACAGCCTGTCGCAGACGCTGCTCAAGCTGACAGCCCCCGGCATTCCCGATATCTACCAGGGTGCCGAAAGCTTCGACTTCAGCCTCGTCGATCCAGACAACCGCCGACCGGTCGATCATGAGCGGCTGAAGGCATGGCTTGATGAAGCCGGACCGATCGCCAAGCTGCAGGCGGCGGCGTTGAAGCAGCGCATCGTCGGGATCGGCCTGCAGCTGCGCCAGCGGCACGCAGACCTCTTTGCCAGAGGCGACTATCTGCCCCTGAAGGTGACGGGCAACCGGCGCGACCATGTCCTCGCTTTTGCCAGAGTGCAAAAGAGTGATTTCGCCATCATCGCTGCGCCGCGGCTGATGTTCGGCTGGCTCGACCCCGGCGTGCTCTTTGCCGGCCCGGAATTCTGGGAGGATACGGCGATCGCCGTCCCCTCCCCGCTTCACGGTCTGAAGGCGGATCTGCTGACCGCAAAGACGATCGAGCCTGGGGGAAGCATTTCGGTCGCCGCCCTGCTCGGGAGCCAGCCCGTTGGGCTGATCACCCCGATCTGAGGATCAGCCGTCGCAAAAATCGAGTCTATGAAAATAGTGCTTGACCTTCCAGTCGCTGGAAGGTGGATAAGCCTATCGAACCGCCCTCCGGGCGCAGGAGATAGTCATGGATATCAAGCACGAGCACGACCACCACCACAGCCACGACGATGGCGATGATCATTGCCACTGCGGCCATGATCAGCAGAAGGCTGCCGATGTCATGATCCGTGATCCTGTCTGCGGCATGACCGTCGATCCTCAGGCCGGCAAGCCCTCGCTCGACCATGAGGGTCGCACCTATCATTTCTGCTCCGAGGGCTGCCGGACCAAGTTTGCGGCTACGCCGCACGACTATCTGACCGCGAAGGACCCCGTCTGCGGCATGACGGTCGATCGCTCGACGGCGAAACACTTTCTGAAAGTCGACGGTGAAAAGTTCTATTTCTGCTCGGCCGCTTGCCAAGCGAAATTCGAAGCCGACCCCTCAGCCTATCGCAACGGCAAGCGCCCGCCGGCAAAGCCGGCGCCGACGGGCACGCTCTACACTTGCCCGATGCATCCCGAAGTCGTCAGCGACCGTCCCGGCGACTGCCCGAAATGCGGCATGGCGCTGGAGCCGATGGGCATTCCGCCTGCTGACGAAGGTCCGAACCCGGAACTCGTCGATTTCGTCAGGCGGCTCTGGGTCAGCGCCATCCTTGCCGTGCCGCTGCTGGCGCTGAGCATGGGGCCGATGTTCGGCCTGCCGCTTCGCGAAACGATCGGCGAGCCGCAGGCCACCTACATCGAACTGCTGTTGGCAACGCCGGTGGTGCTCTGGGCAGCCCTGCCCTTCTTCCGCCGCGCATGGGCGTCTGTCGTCAACCGCAGCCCGAATATGTGGACGCTGATCGGTCTCGGCGTCGGCACCGCCTATGTCTACAGCGTCGTCGCCACGCTTGTACCCGGCATCTTCCCGATGAGCTTCCATGGCCATGGCGCGGCCGTGCCCGTCTATTTCGAGGCAGCAGCCGTTATCGTCGCGCTCGTCTTCGTCGGCCAGGTGCTGGAATTGAAAGCGCGTGAACGTACCGGCTCGGCAATCCGCGCTTTGCTCGACCTTGCGCCGAAGACGGCGCGGCGCATCGATGCCGACGGCAGCGAGCGCGACGTGCCGGTGGGCGATATCCAGACCGGTGACCAGTTGCGCGTTCGCCCTGGCGAGCGGGTGCCGGTGGATGGCTCCGTGCTCGAAGGCCAGTCGACCGTCGACGAATCGATGATATCAGGCGAGCCCTTGCCTCTGGAGAAGTCGAAGGGCGACCCGCTGACCGGTGGCACGATCAACAAGAACGGCACATTCGTCATGGCCGCCGAAAAGGTCGGCGCAGACATGGTGCTGTCGCGTATCGTCGACATGGTCGCCAAGGCGCAACGCTCGCGGGCACCGATCCAGGGCGCCGTCGACCGGGTGTCGGCCGTCTTCGTGCCGGCGGTGGTCGCCGCTGCCATCCTTGCCTTCCTCGTCTGGGCCGCGATCGGGCCGGAGCCGCGCATGGCGAATGCACTGCTTGCCGCCGTCGCCGTCTTGATCATCGCCTGCCCCTGTGCGCTCGGCCTCGCAACGCCAATGTCGATCATGATCGCCACCGGGCGCGGCGCTGGGGAAGGCGTGCTGATCAAGGATGCCGAAGCGCTGGAGCGCTTTTCCAAGGTCGACACGCTGATCGTCGACAAGACCGGCACGCTGACTGAAGGCAAGCCGAAGCTTACCGATGTCGTCGCCTTCGGTGGGGTCGGCGAAGACCGGCTGCTGTCGCTGGCGGCAAGCCTGGAGCGCAGCTCCGAACATCCGCTGGCCGAAGCGATCGTTTCCGGCGCCGAGGAGCGCGGCGTCCCCTTCGTCGAGGTCACCGGTTTCGAGGCAAAGACCGGCAAGGGCGTTCAGGGCCGTGCCGGCGGCACGACGGTGGCGCTCGGCAATGTCGCGATGCTGACCGATCTCGGCATTGATCCAGCCGCGCTTGCCGAGAAGACCGAGGCCCTGCGCGGCGCCGGCAAGACGGTGATGTTCGTGGTGTTCGACGGCGCGCTTGCCGGCCTCGTCGCCGTTGCCGACCGCATCAAGCCGACGACAACAGCCGCCATCAAGGCACTGCACGACAGCGGGTTGAAGATCATCATGGCGACCGGCGACAACGAGCGCACGGCGCGTGCGGTGGCAAAAAGCCTCGGCATCGACGAGGTTCGCGCCGATGTGCTTCCGGAAGGCAAGAAGGCGCTGATCGACGAATTGCGTAGCAAGGGCGCCATCATCGCCATGGCCGGCGACGGCGTCAACGACGCGCCGGCGCTCGCCGCCGCCGATGTTGGCATCGCCATGGGGACCGGCGCCGACGTCGCGATGGAAAGCGCCGGCATCACATTGGTGAAGGGCGACCTGAACGGCATCGTCAGGGCACGGCGGCTGGCGGAGGCGACGATGCAAAACATCCGCCAGAATCTCGGCTTCGCCTTCGGCTATAATGCACTTGGCGTGCCGATCGCGGCCGGCGTGCTCTATCCGATCTTCGGGCTGCTGCTTTCGCCGATGATCGCCGCAGCAGCAATGAGCCTCTCGTCCGTTTCGGTCATATCAAATGCGCTGAGACTGCGCTTTGCAAAATTATAGGAGACGGCGATGAATATTGGCGAAGCATCAGAACAGTCCGGCCTGCCTTCGAAGACCATCCGCTACTACGAGGATATCGGCCTCCTCCGCCCCGAAAGGGGCGGAAACGGCTATCGCGACTATGCCGCAACCGACGTCCACAAGCTGCGCTTCCTGCAGCGCTCGCGCGGCCTCGGCTTTTCCGTCGAGGAATGCCGGCAATTGCTGGCGCTCTATGAGGACAAGGACCGGGCGAGTGCCGACGTCAAGGATATCGCTCAGACAAAGCTTACCGAGATCGACCGCAAGATCCGCGAGCTGACGGAGCTGCGCCGGACGCTGGAGCACCTGGTGCATGCCTGCCACGGCAACGACAGGCCGGACTGTCCGATCCTCGAAGAGCTTTCGGACGGCGGCTGACCATTTCAGGCGACCTGCATCAGGAAAGCTGTGGCATGTTCTGGTTGGCTGCCGGCGAGGGTGCCCGCTCGTCAGGCTCCTCGTCTTCGCCGTCGTCCAGCACCCCGTCATCCAGCCTATGCTTGATCGCCAGCGCGTAGATCACGTCGAGAATATTGCGGTCTCTGAGATGAGGATCCATCAGGGCGAGAAGCGAGGCTCGGACGATCTTCTTGCTGGTGGCCTTCGGACAACGCGCCTTGACGAAATCATAGAGCGCCTCATCCGTCAGCCCTTCCATGGCGCCGTCCACGAGAGCTTCGTAGACCCGCTTCTTTTCCTTCATTCTTTATTTTCCCCCGCAAATCAGCGGCGTCATGATCTGTCATGTAATTGTCATAAACAATTGGGGATTTGAGGCGCTGGTCCGCTTGAGAAGACTATTTTCATGATGATCCGGCGACGATCTTCGGCCCGCATGATTTTTTTACCGCGCCGGGAATAAAACCCGCCGCACTTGCGTATACTCAATCATGGAACGCAAAGAACGCCCCTTCGACGTCATCGGACAGCTTGCAGCGCTGAGGCGCTACGCTCGCTCGCTGGTGCGCAATTCGGACGAGGCGGAGGATCTGGTGCATGATGCGCTGGTGCGCGCCTTCGAGAAGCGAAAGAGCTTCCGCAGCGGCGGCAACCTGCGCACCTGGCTGCTCTCCATCCTGCACAATGCCCATATCGATCGTCTTCGCCGGAACCGATCGCTGACGCGCCGCCACGATGAGGCGGCTGTCGAAGCCGAGCAGTCGCTTCCGGCCGGCCAGGAACACGCCGTGCGCCTGCAGCAGGTGCGTGACGCCTTCTTCGACCTCCCGGAGGAACAGCGCGAGGCGCTGCACCTCGTCGCGATCGAAGACCTTTCCTACCAGGAAGCCGCCCAGGCGCTCGGCATTCCCGTGGGGACGCTGATGTCGCGCATCTCCCGCGCGCGCGCTCAACTGCGCGAATTCGAGGAGAAGACGCCGCGGGTTTCGCATCTGAGAATCATCGGAGGGAACGGCAATGAAAGCAATTGATCCGATCCTCGATGCCGATCTTAACGCCTATGTCGATGGCGAGCTCGATGTCGCTCGTCGCATCCAGGTGGAATCCTATCTTTCCGAGAATCCGGCGATTGCCGCCAAGGTCATGGCCGACCTCAGCGTGAGGGGCGAACTGCGTCTGGCGCTGGCCGGCGAAAGTGCCTTTGGCCGCCCCGAGACCCGCGATGCCGCCCGGCGGCTGGAACGTGGCCTTTCCTATGGCCGCATCTTCCATTCCATGCAGCGCGTTGCCGCCGTCGGCATTCTGATCGCCGCCGGCTGGGTGGCGCACAATTCCTTCGGCGCCTTCTCGGCGACTGAGGTGGTGGCATCGGTTCCGGCACCCGCCTATGTCGAGGATGCCGTCCGCGCCTATCAGACCGCCGCTCTGCGCCAATCGATGCCTCCGCAGACGCCGGCCAGCTATAGCGCTGACGATATTCGCGCCGCCACCGCGATCGTGATGCCCGAACTGCCTAGGGATTGGAAGGTCGCCGACGTGCAGATCTTCCCGTCCGAATTCGGCCCCAGCGTCGAGATGGCGATCGAACAAGCAGATGGAAAGCGACTGTCGCTTTTTGCCGTCCGTCCGGGCGCCTTCGAGGTCAAGCCGGTCAGTCATCTCACGCTGGAAAAAGCGGAAGCCGCCTATTGGCAGATCGGCGAGGTCGCTTATGCGCTGATCGCCGACGATAGCGGTCTCAATCTCGACCAGGCGGCCGAACGGCTCGCCCGCTCGCTCTATTAATTCAAACCGAGGAGATCAGCATGAACCCGATCAATCCCCGCTACGGCGCCGTCGCCGGCTCCCAGGCCCTCTTCGACGAAGGCCTGCGCCAGCATATGCTGCGCGTCTACAACTATATGGCTCTCGGCCTCGTCATAACAGGCCTCGTCGCCTTTGTCGTCGGCTCGACGCCGGCACTCTACGTCCCGATCTTCGGCTCGCCGCTGAAGTGGGTGGTGATGCTTGCCCCGCTCGCCTTCGTCTTCTTCTTCTCGTTCAAGATCCAGACGATGTCGGCCAGCACCGCTCAGATCACCTTCTGGGCCTTCTGCGCCGTGATGGGCCTGTCGCTCGCTTCCGTCTTCCTGGTCTTCACCGGGATGAGCATCGCGCGGACCTTCTTCATCACCGCCACGATGTTCGGCGCCACCAGCCTCTACGGCTATGCGACGAAGCGCGATCTCTCGCGCATGGGCTCGTTCCTGATGATGGGCCTCTTCGGCGTCATCATCGCCTCGGTCGTCAACATCTTCCTGGGTTCAAGCGCGCTGCAGTTTGCGATCTCGGTAATCGGCATCGTCGTCTTCGTCGGTCTCACCGCTTACGACACGCAGAACATCAAGGAACAGTATTCGGAAAACTTTGATCAGGAATCGAACCAGAAGCTTGCCGTCTTCGGTGCGCTCTCGCTCTACCTGAACTTCGTCAACATCTTCCAGCTTCTGCTCAACTTCACCGGCGAGCGGGAATAGGACTGCGCTTCTGGGGGCAAAGGAAGCGCAAGAGCGCCTGGTCTGCAGTCTGTGACAGGATGGCGGACTGGGTGCTCACCTAAAGGAGACGGCCGGGCCAACGCCCGGCCGTTTTCGTTTCAGATGATACCCCAGGCGCGATAGCGGCCCCGGCCGGTAATTTCACGAATGCCGATCTCATTGACGAGATTCAGCGCACCGCGCGGCGTGATGCGCAAATGACGGGCGATCATCGCCGCCGAGACCATTGGCCGCGACAGAATGAAATCGGCAAGCTCCGGCAGGCTGCTGTTCGAACGGCGGCCGCGAAAGCGCAGCTCCATCTGCGTGCGCGCCAGCGACAGACGATCGATTTCCTTGAGGCCGGCCACAGCACCCAGATGCATCGCCTCCAGAAAGGCTTGCAGCCGCGTGGCGCGATCGCGCGCCCGACGACGCTCGTGGCGCACCAGCTTCAGCCCGCCGTAAAAAGAAAACAGATGCGAGGCGACCTTGCCGCGGGCGCGCAGATGGCTTGCGACCAGAAGCCCACCGAGCCAGTGCTGACGCCGCAACGGCTCGATCCTTTCCCAGGCTTCGAAGAGGATGATGGCGCCGAGAACTGGTGGCAAGCTATCGGCCAATGGCTGGACGCTTCGCCACTCCGTAAGCCGCTGTTCCTCGTCCCACTCGTCGTCACCGAGCAAACCGAGAGGATCTTCGTTGCGCCTTGCCGGGGTAACGGCGGCCGTCTCGCTTGCCGGCGTTTTCCCGGCATGGATATCGAGCAGCTTCTGCGAGCGGGCAAGAAGCGCATCGATCTCCGCCATCTCGGCAGCGAGCGGCCCGTCCTCATCCTCACCTTCTCCGTCGGACTCAACCGGAACTGCCAGGCTCTTCGCTTCCTGTGCTTTCCCCTCCCCTTCCCCGCCGGTCGCAGTCAGTGTCGCAAGGCCCGAGACGCCAAGTGCCCAGGAGGGGTCGCCGGTCCAGATGCGCCGACGTGCCCGCAGCACGGAATGGGCGATCGTCAGTTCGTGGGTGGGAGCGCGGCTATCCATATGCGCATCATGCAAAACGAGATCCTCGACATGCACGAGTTCGCCGGCCACCCAGAGCGCGCCGGCGGCGTCGAAGAAATGGCTGCGTTCAGCAAATCCCTCGCCGACCACCGAGCGTAACACCCGCTCGTCCAGCCGAGCCACCGCATCCTCCGCCGCGGCAATGGAGGGAAGCAGTAACTGGAGCAGATCTGGTGGCAGAAGGGATTCCTGTTTTTTGTGAATCATGATTCACTTCCTTTATGACGAAGCGCCGCCTCCCCATGGTCGAGCATGCCGATACGCT
>NZ_JALBGX010000072.1:0-33626 GCF_023006465.1 Rhizobium sp. PRIMUS64
GGCGCATGCCGTCCCCCGGCAGCCAGGAGGGCGGCAGCCAGCCGCAGCCAGGCTTCAGGTCGGCTTCGGCTGCCTCCAGCGATTGCCGCGATATCCAGAACGGATCCACCGCGCGGTCGAGCTTCGGCCCGGTCTCGGCAAGCGCAAAGGGTGCTGCCTGATTGGCGACGTAGAATCCCGAGCCTGGTCTTGCCAGGATAGCGCCTTCGGCGACCAACCGTTCATAAGCGTCGACGACTGTCGATGTCGACAGCTTCAACGTCGCGGCCAGCCCCCGCACAGAGGGTAGTTTTGCGCCCGGCGTCAGGCTGCGCCCGGCGATGCGCTGCCTGATCGTCGCGGCGACCATCTCCACGCGCGTGCGTCCTTCGTTCATCCGTATTGCTTCCTGCACCATTACAGTTTCGCGAAATTGTATCAGACTGTGACTGTCATAACCATCCGTGTTGGCCGATAAGAGCGAGAGAATGAAGGAGTGCAGCGCATCATGGAGCGCGAGATGGACCGCATGGCATCGGGATGGATCAATGGTTTTATCGGGGTGGTGATCTTCAGCGGATCGCTGCCGGCGACGCGCGTGGCGGTGATGCAGTTCGATCCGGTCTTTCTCACCGTGACGCGCGCGGCGATCGCCGGCATTCTCGCCCTTGGCCTGCTGATCGCTTTCAGAGAGAAGCGACCGAGCCGGCGTGACATCTTCTCCCTTGCCGTCGTGGCGCTGGGCGTCGTTGTCGGCTTCCCCCTGCTAACGGCGCTGGCGCTGCAGCATGTCACGTCAGCCCATTCGATCGTCTTCATCGGCCTGCTGCCGCTCGCAACGGCGATCTTCGGCGTGGTCCGTGGCGGAGAACGGCCGAAGCCGGCGTTCTGGCTGTTCTCCGTTCTCGGCAGTGCGCTGGTGGCGGGATTCGCACTGACGCAGGGGCTGACGGCCTCGCCGGTCGGCGATCTCCTGATGCTGGCGGCAATCGTCGTCTGCGGCCTCGGCTATGCCGAAGGGGGCAGGCTTTCACGCACGCTCGGCGGGTGGCAGGTGATTTCCTGGGCGCTCGTACTGTCGCTGCCGGTGACGGTCGCGGTCGCGCTTTTCCATAGGCCGGCAACCTTCACCGGCATCGAAGTGCCGGCGCTGCTCGGCCTTGCCTATGTCTCGCTGTTTTCCATGCTGATCGGCTTCATCTTCTGGTATCGCGGGCTGTCGCAGGGCGGCATCGCCGCCGTCGGCCAACTGCAGCTGCTCCAGCCGTTCTTCGGGCTGGCGCTCGCCGCAACCCTGCTGCACGAGCCCGTGACCTGGGCCATGCTCGCCGTGACGGTTGCCGTCATCCTCTGCGTCGCCGGCGCCCGCAGGTTTGCGCGGTAGGCTTGTCCGTCGCTTTACAGAGGATACGTTTTAGGGGGCAAGATTCTTTAACGAGTCAACTCATGTCTCTTCAATATTGAATCCATAGGCTCGCGTGACGAGCGCAACACGGATTTCGTACCGAGTATACCAGTCTGACCGACCGCGATTTTGCGCCTGAATGTGATCGACGACTGATTTCCAGGCTCGAATGCTATCCTCATCCTTCCAATAGGAGATGAGTATGCCGAAACCGTCTGCCCCGCGAGCACTTTCGAAGCCGAGATAACCTGGCTGCTGTTTTGCAAGTTCCGTCATCGCATAACCCATCTCGCCATAGCCGTTGTCGAGCTTTGTTCGTTGAGAGGAAAAACTGACCATATAGTATGGCGGTTCAGGCAAAGCGGCGGTGGACATTTGGGCTCCGATCGATTGCTATGTGTGTGGTTTATCGCCGCGATCGCAATGACTGCTGTCGGCATACTGCGAAAGCGAGCAATCTTAGGCGCGGCGGATTGCCCCTCATCTTGAGTCATCCATCTGCCGTGACAGCTCGATGCCGTTTTGCCATGGTTGCGCCGGGGCTTCGGACTGAATACCATCCATCATGGTTCGACAAGTTCTCTTTGATCGGTATCAGCGATCCGTTGTGACGGCTGGGCTCTCGCTCGCTCAATGTCGGGAAAGCGCAAGAGTTGCTCTTATGGCTATGGCCCCCGGCCAGGTCTGCCAGCGGCAGGTGCTGGCCTCGACAATTTCGCTCACCCGTTTTCGTCGACCGTGGCAAATTGCGATGGCGGTGATCGCGGCATTTCTCGCGAGATCACCATCCACCTGCTGAATGCGGAGGCACCGCAGTGACCCGTCAAAGCTCCAAGCAGGCGTTGGTCTCCGCTTTGCGCGACGCCGACATTGCGACAAGCAATCACTCTGGTCGATCTATTCGCTGTTTCCGCGACCCTTTGCTTCCCGCACCAGGTCCGGCATTCCATCGTGGGGACCGAGGGCGTGGGTGGGATGGCCATCCCACCAATCATCGTGCAGCGGTCGGCGGTGAGGGTGGAGCGGGTAGAAAATGCGGTTCTCGGCCTTGTGGCGCTCGCCGACGACGAGGAGATGCACCTCGGCTTGCGTATTGTTGAGGAAACTATGGGCGATCCCGGTGCCGGCCGGAAATCCGACGGCGTCGCCCTGTTTCAGGCGATAGAGATGGCCGTCAAGCCAGACATCGGGCTCGCCTTCGAGAACGTAGACGAATTCCTCCTCGGCGCTCTCGGCATGCGGAAAGGAGGTGCGCCGGCCAGGCGGCAAGCGCTCGTGATGAATGCCCAATTTTGCCAGACCGAAATATCGTCCGAAAGGCGCGCCAATGCTCATCAGTTCGTCGTCATCGTCATAGTGCGAGTCGTCCGGCCGTTCGATCTCGCTCCAATGGACGATAAAGGACGGCCGCTCCAGCGTTGCCATGGTAATCCTCCTGAGTGTGAGAGGTTCAGATGACTGGGGATGCGAATTCCATCAATCCGTATGGCGATGCTGCCGTGAATGGAAAGCGACCGCAAGGGCGAAACGGCGCTCCCACGCAAGCGGCGCGGTCCTGAAGGTTCTGGGGCCAGCGCTTCGTGCAGCGGCGGCTCCCGATCCAGACGCGGGTTTCTACGACTGACTCACTTCGCAGGCACGACGAGCGTCTCTCCCTTGCGGACGATGTAGGTTGCCAATTCCGAAGCCTTGCCGCTGCCGACGTTCTTCGCCGAGTGAACGACGCCTGATGGAATGAAGAGGGATTGGCCGGCTTTAAGGGTAACCGGCTGTCTGCCTTCGAGCTGGTATTCCAGCGTTCCCTCAATGACGAAAGCGATCTCCTCGCCAGGATGTGAGTGATCGGGGGCGAGAACGCCCGGCGCGAAATCGACGCGGACCTGAATGGCCTCGTGGCCGGGCACGTCGATATCGTTCCTGATGAGATCGGTGCGCTGCAGCGGCTGTTCTGCATATGCTGTTGCTGCGCCGCCGAGAGCAAAGGCGAGCGCGATAGCCTGGATCATTTTCATGTGGTCATCCTTTCTGGATTTAAACCAATCTCGACCATTGGATCGCGTCCGGATTTCACCTGAGGATTGAACCAGGGATGTGTCTGAAACCTCCTATTTTTGTAATCCAGTGTATCACTACGCTGCCGACGACGAGTCCACAGGTCTGACGCCGGCGAGATTGGCGATGTCCGTGATGCCGCCGGAGGATTCGAAGTCGAATATTTTCTGGGTGACGAGGGCAGCGGCGCCCCGAGCCCAGGAATTGTCCTCCCAGTCGGGCAAGAGGGGCGGGGCGGTTCGGAAGGTCCGGGCAGCGAGGGCTTCACGCAGTGGCGTCAGGAAAGGCTCGCCGAGGGAGACGGCTTCGCCGCCGGCGACGATGACTTCGGGATCGGTGATGTTGACGAGATTGGCAAGGGCGGTGCCGATGCCGCGGCCGGAATCGGCGACGAGGGCGAGGGCGGCGGCATCGCCTGATGCGAGCGCAGCCGACAATTCCGGCAGTCCCAGCTCCTCGCGGCCGGTCGCTTCCCGCCAGCGTCTCAGCATCGATGCTTCGGAGTGATAGGCCATCAGGCAGCCGCGCTTGCCGCATTCGCAGAGCCGGCCGTTCTCCTCGTAGAGGGTGTGGCCGAACTTGCCGGCCGCGCCGTTTGCGCCGCGGTAGAGCTTACCGTCGATGACAAGCGCGCAGCTGATGCCGACGCCGACGGCGAGGACGGCCATGTTGCGATGCTGGCGGCCGAGCCCGAAGAGCTGCTGGGCAATGGCATAAGCGTTGGTGTCGTCCTCCAGCCAGACCGGTACATGGACACGGCTGGCGACGAGCGAGGCGAGGGGGACGTTGTTCCAGCTGAAGCGGTGGCTGCGCACGCAGGCCGTCTGTTCGTGATTGATGACACCGGGCATGGAGATGCCGATGCCGGCGAGCTTCGCATCCGGCCGGCCGGCGAGCTTTACCAGTTCTGGCACGGTGCCCGCCAGCAGGTCGGCGACCTTATCGGGGTCGTGGCCGTCGAGGTTTACTCGCATGGCGGCGACGGGGTTGGTGGCAAGGTCGGTTGCCACGCACTCCACCGAGTCGACCATCAGTTTGAAGCCAACGGCGAGTGCGTGTTCATAGTTGATATCTACCGGGATCGGGCGGCGGCCGGTGAGGCCGGGCACGGTCTTCCCTTCGATGACGATGCCTTCCTCCAGAAGGTCGGCGACGACAAAGGTGACGGCGGCAGGACTTAAACCAATCACCGTCGCGATGTCGGCGCGGCTCCTCGGCCCCTCCCGCCGGAGAAGGTTGAGGATGAGGCGTCGGTTCATGGCTCTCGCCGTGGTCTGGTCGCCTTTTAACTTCACGATGCATTCCTTAATTTTGTAAATTAATTATTGCGGGCTGCAAAGATCTATGCATAAGTTCGGCCGCGGATCAACTCAGCCAGGCGGATTATCGCTGGAATCGCCGAGCGGATCGCAGCGTTGAATGCCTGGTCGGTCGTTTCATGGAGGAGGCGACGGTCGGGAGATGTTGATCGATCAACTGGGAGGAATTCAATGACATTTTTGAAGCAATTTCCGACGACCACCCGCAGACGCTTCCTGAAGGGCGCGGGGCTGGTTTCCGCCGCAGCGGTCGCCGGCAGCTTTCCGATCCCGGCGATCGCGCAAGCCCAGGAGGTCACGATGATCTCCGCCGAAAACAATGGTGCCGCACTCGATGCGCTGAAGGCGATTGCCGCGGGCTTCAGCAAGGAAGCCGGCGTCAACGTCGTCATCAACAATATGGACCACGAGGCCCACAAGACGGCCATTCGCAACTATCTCGTCGCCGGCGCGCCCGACGTCTGCTCCTGGTTTTCGGGCAACCGCATGCGCGCCTTCGTCAAGCGCGGCCTGTTCGACGACATCTCCGACCTTTTCGAGAAAGAGAAATATAAGGACGTGCTCGGCGCGACGGCAGGGGCCGTCACCGACGGAGGCAAGCAGTATGGCCTTCCCACCGGAGGCACGCTCTGGGGCTTGTTCTATCGCAAGGATGTGTTCGAGCAACATGGTCTGACCGTGCCGAAGACGGCCGAAGAGTTCATGGCCTACGGCGACAAGTGCAAGGCCGCGGGCATCACGCCGGTTGCGATCGGCACCAAGGAATTGTGGCCGGCGGCCGGCTGGTTCGACCAGATGAACCTTCGCATCAACGGCCTCGACAAGCATATGGCGCTGATGAACGGCGAGATGAGCTATCTCGATCCCGCGCTGACAGCGGTTTTCGACCAGTGGGAGGCGATGATTTCGAAGGGGTTCTTCACGGAGAACCACACGTCCTTCGGCTGGCAGGAGGCCGCGGCGCTCTTGGCGCAGAAGAAGGCCGGCATGATGAATCTCGGCGCTTTCCTGCGCTCGGCTTTCACTGCCGAAGATCTACCGCAGCTCTCTTACGCGACCTTCCCGGTGCTCGACGCCAAGGTCGGCCACTACGAGGAATTCTCGGTCAACTCGATCCACATTCCCGCCAAGGCCAAGAACAAGCAGGGCGCGCGTGAATTCCTTGCCTACTTCTACAAGCCCGAGAATCTGGCGGCCTATCTGGAGCCGGGCGGCAACGTGCCGCCGCGCCACGACCTGCCGCCAAGCAAAGACCCGCTGGTCAACGTCGCCGTCGAGACGATGAAGACGGTGCAGGGCACGTCGCAATATTACGACCGCGACAGCGATCCCGATATGGCGCAGGCCGGCCTTGTCGGCTTCCAGGAATTCATGGCCAAACCCGACCGGCGCAAGGCCATCCTGACGCGCCTCGAGGGTACGCGCAAGCGCATCTACAAGATCTAGCAGCTCTCCCAGGGGCGGCGGCGAACCGCTGCTTCCAAGGGGTGGAGGCTGTTTGCCTCCACCCCTTGGAAGAGGTGCGCCTCTGCTCCCGGAGCACGCATGAGTCTGCTCCTGTATTAATGAGGTTCTTGAGATGTTGATGTTATGGCGCCGCCAGCGCTGGTGGCTCACCCCGACTTTACTCATCGCGCCGGCGATGTTGCTGTTCTTCACCGTCATCCTGCTATCGGCCGTCAGGAGCCTCTGGATCAGCCTGCACGACTGGGACGGCTTCGGCCCGATGGTCTGGATCGGCTTCGGCAACTACGTCGAGCTTTACAACGATCCGCAATTCTACGTGTCGCTGAAGAACAACCTGATCTGGCTGGTAATGTTCATGGCGGCACCGCCGATCGGGCTCGCCATCGCGCTGCTGGTCAACCAGAAAATTCGCGGTATGCGCTTCCTGAAGTCGCTGTTCTTCATCCCGCTGGTGCTCGCCTCGGTGACGGTCGGTGTGGTGTTCACCTGGGTCTATACGCCGGAGTTCGGGTTGCTTGCGCTGATCTTCAGGGCCTTCGGGGCGACGGCGCCAGCGGTTCTCTCCGACGAGCATTTCGTCACCTTCGCCATCGTGATTGCAGCACTCTGGCCGCAGATCACCTTCTGCATGGTTCTTTATCTCGCCGGGCTCAACAATCTCAGCGAAGAGCTGATCGGTGCCGGGCGCGTCGATGGGGCGAGGGGCTGGAACATGTTGTGGCACATCGTGCTGCCGCAGCTGACCCAGGTCACTTTCATCGCCATTGCCGTCACCGTGGTCGGGGCACTCAGGTCCTTCGATATGGTATCGGTGATGACGAATGGCGGCCCTTTCGGCTCGTCCTCGGTTCTCGCCTACCAGATGTTCGAACAGTCGATCTTCTCCTACCGCTTCGGTTACGGCGCGGCGATTGCCTCCGTGCTGTTTGTGATCATGGCCGCCTTCATAGTCTGGTACCTCAGCCGCATCATCCATACAGAAGAAAGGGGAGGCTGATGTATCCTCGTCCCATTCCCGAAGCCGACGTCTGGCAGCGCCGCCTCTATGTGTTCGCCGTCGTCATCGTCCTTCTGCTCTGGCTCTGCCCGCTGTTTGCGATCATCCTCACCTCGTTCCGTTCGACCGAGGATGTCATGGGCGGCAATCTGTGGGGATGGCCGACCGGCATCGGCGTGGTCGACAATTACACGGCTGTCTTCACGCAGACACCGATGGCCCGCTACTTCCTCAACAGCCTGACGATCACCATTCCCTCGGTGATCGGCGTCCTGGTGCTGAGCACGCTCGCCGGCTATGTGTTGTCGCGCTACCGCTTTCCCGGCAACATGCTGATCTTCGCGCTGTTCGTCGGCGGCAATTTCCTGCCGCACCAGATCATGATGATCCCGGTACGCGACCTGATGGTCCGGCTCGACCTGATCGACACCACGGCGGCGCTGATCATCTTCCACGTCGCCTTCCAGACCGGCTTTGCAACGCTGTTCATGCGCAATTTCATTGCCGCACTTCCCGATGAACTGTTCCAGGCGGCCCGCGCCGAGGGGGCCTCTCCTTTCCAGACGCTGGTGCATGTGGCGATCCCCTTGGTGCGGCCGGCCCTTGCCGCGCTCGCCATCCTGATCTTCACCTTCATCTGGAACGATTATTTCTGGGCCGTGGTGCTGACCGTCAGCGACTCCGTCAAGCCTGTTACCGCCGGCCTTGCCAATCTTCGCGGCGAATGGGTGTCGGCCTGGAACCTGATTTCCGCCGGCACCATCGTCGTCGCCGTGCCGCCCGTCGTCATGTTCTTCCTGATGCAGCGCCACTTCATCGCCGGCCTGACGATGGGAGCGGTGAAGGGATGAGCCATCTCCTAACGTTCCAAGTTTCAACAGCAGAGAGCCAGGACGCATGACCAGTCTCGAACTCCGACAGATCAACAAGAATTACGGCGCCTATCATGCGCTGCGCGGCATCGATCTTTCCGTAGCGCAAGGCGAGTTCATCGTCATGGTTGGCCCCTCCGGCTGCGGCAAGTCCACGCTTTTGAAGTCGATCGCCGGCCTGGAGGAGATCTCCTCCGGCCAGATCCTGATCAACGGCCGCGACGTCAGCAAACAGGAGCCTGGGGACCGCGGCATCGCTATGGTCTTCCAGTCCTACGCACTCTATCCGCATATGACGGTGGCGGAGAACATGGGCTTCGGTTTGCGCATGGCCAAGCGCCCGAAGGCCGAGATCGAGGCGGCGGTGGCCCGCGCCGCCAAGATCCTGAGGATCACCGACCAGCTGGAAAAGCGGCCGAAGCAGCTCTCCGGCGGCCAACGGCAGCGCGTGGCGATCGGCCGGGCAATCACCCGTTCGCCCGACGTTTTCCTCTTCGACGAGCCGCTGTCGAACCTCGACGCAGCACTTCGAACCCAGATGCGCGTCGAGCTCAGCAGCCTGCATGCCGAACTCGGCGCCACCATGGTCTACGTCACCCACGACCAAGTGGAGGCCATGACCATGGCGAGCCGGATCGTCGTCTTGAACCAGGGAATAATCGAGCAGGTGGGCTCACCGCTCGAACTCTACCGCAACCCTGACAACCTCTTCGTCGCGGGCTTTCTCGGTGCCCCGCGGATGAACTTCCTCGGCGTTACCGTCGACGAGGTGTCCGGCCGCAATATCACGGTTTCGGCACCCGGCCTTGTGCCGGTGACGGTGGAACTGGCGGAGGCCGCGGTGCTGCCGAAGGGCGCCAGCCTGACGCTGGGTGTAAGGCCGGAAAACATATCGGTGGTCGCCGACGCTGCCCAAGGCGGGGCGATCAGCGGTGCGGTCCGACTGGTCGAGCATCTCGGGCGCGAAACCATCCTCTATATCGACGCCGGCAATCTCAGGACCATCGCCTCGGAAAGCGGCACCGGCAACATCACGGTGCAGCTGAGCTACGTCGCGCCCGTTACCGCCGACCAAAACGTGGCGCTGAAGCTCGACGCCAGCGAACTTTATCTCTTCTCGCCCGACGGCGGACGCACGATCAGCGCCCGCAAGACGATCCTCGACAGATAATCACAGGAAACATCACCGTGTCCGACAAGACCGCAAACCTTTCCGTATGGAACTCCGTCAAGACCGACCGCTTCCTCGTCGGCGCCCCGCATTATCCCGAGCACGTCGACGAAAGCTACTGGCAGCGCGACGCCGAGCGCATGGCAAAGGCCGGCTTCAACGTGGTCAGAATGGCCGAATTCGCCTGGCATATTCTCGAGCCGAAGCTCGGCACCTTCGATTTCGATCTGTTCGACCGTGCCATCGCCATGCTCGGGCGCTTTGGCATCGACACGATCATGTGCACGCCGACGGCAACGCCGCCGCGCTGGCTGACCGTGGCGCATCCAGAGATTCTAAGGGTCGACGGCAAGGGCCGACCGATGAGCCATGGCTCGCGGCAGCATTGCGACACGGCGAGCCCGGTCTTTCGCGAACACAGCCGGCGCATCACCAAAGCGATGGCCGAGCACTATCGCGACAATCCCTTTGTCGTCGGCTGGCAGACCGACAACGAGCTGAATACCAGCATGCCGGAGAGTTTTTCGAAGGCGACGCTCACCGAATTCCAGGCCTTTCTGGCCGGCAGATATGGCGAAATCGACAAGCTCAACACGGCGTGGGGCGGCGATTTCTGGGCGACGGCCTATGACAGTTTCGACCAGGTGGTGCTGCCGATCGAGTTCGGCCCGACCTTCCCGAGCCCCGGACATCTCCAGGATTATCACCGTTTCCTGGCCTTTTCGACGGCGCGCTTCCAGCACGACCAGGTCGAGATCCTGCGCGCCGTGAAACCCTCCTGGTTCGTCTTCCACAATCTCGGGGGTCTCAGAGATATCGACTTTCGCGGCCAGTTCACCACCGATCTCGATTTCGTCGGCTACGATATCTATCCGATGCTCTACGACGAGTTCCAACGGCTCGGAAACCACGCCAAGGTCCAGGCGCTGCACCTCGATATCTGCCGCGGTTTTTCCGGCAACTACATCGTTCCCGAGCAGCAATCGGGCTTCGGCAGCCAGCCGGGTTTCTGCACGCTGACGCCGGAGCCGGGCGAACTGCGCCGCATGGCGCTCTCCTCTGTCGCCCATGGCGCTGACGGTCTGATGTTCTTCCGCTGGCGCCCCGCGCATTTCGGCGCCGAGATCTATTGGATGGGCATCATCGACCACGACGACGTCGCCCGCCATCGCTATGACGAGGCGAAACGCTTCGCAACCGAGATGACCGCGCTAGCGCCCAAGATCCTCGGCACCCATGTGCGTATGGATGTCGGCATCGCCGGATCCGACTTCGACAATCAGGAAGCCCACAAGACCTATCCAATCGGCCTGCCGAGCCCACAGGACGATGCGATCCTGCTGCACCAATATTGCTACGACCGCGGCATCGCCTGCGGCTTCATTCATCCCGAGGACGATCTTTCCAAGCTCAAGCTGCTCTATGTCCCCCATTGGGTGATGTGGAAGGAAGAATGGACAGAAAGGCTGAAATCCTTCGCCGAGCATGGCGGCACTGTCGTCATCGGCGCGCGCACCGGCACGCGCAACGAAGACAACCACGTCATCCGCGAGACCGCGCCCGGCACCTCGCTGTCTCAGCTCACAGGCGTTCGCGTCGAGGATTTCGGCCGTCTTGCTGCTCCGGGCGCCAACGGGCTGTTCGATGTGATGGAGCGTTCGGGCGGGCTTGTCATTCCTCCGAACAAGCCGGCGGAATCGCACCGGCGCGAGCGCCGCTTCAAGATTGGCAACCGCGAACTGGCTGCCGGCTATTTTTATGAAAACCTTGCGACCGACGGCGATGTCGAAGTGGTCGCGGCCTGGTCGAACCGCTATGCCGAGGGCCAGCCGATGGCGACGTCGCGCAAGGTCGGTAAAGGGCAGGTGGTCTATGTCGGCACCTATCTCACGCCGGATCTGACGGTAGCGCTTGCCGGGCGGCTATTTGCGCCCGTCGGCATCGAGCCGCTGATCGGCGAGCTTCCCGAGGGTGTCGAGGTGACCATGCGGATGAATGACGACCGTCGGCTGCTGTTCATCCAGAACTACACCGACCAGCCGGCCGCCATCGGCGGCGTCCCCGCAGGCTGCGATCTCCTGAATGATGAAAACCCCGTTGCCGGCCGGCTCGATCTCGAAGGTTATGGCTGCGCGATCATCGAATTGGAGGGATGAGCTTGCGCGCGCCGTCGAAGCCCAAGAGCTGCCTCACACCAACCCTCTCCCCCAAATGGGGCGAGGGAACGTGCCTGAAGCCCCTTCGGCTCAATACCGGTCATCATCGGGGAGTACCAGTCTGGCGAAGGAAGGCGGGAACGCAATGAATTTACAGCTCGTCGTTTAATGCAGTTTCGTGGAACTCATGTCCTCGACATGGGCGGCAGGTGATGATCTACGCTTATCTTCGCTTGGATCAGGTCACGCGCAAAGATGTGAAATCGAAGATTTTGCAAACAGCTCTTGAGCTTTTCTCGAGCCAAAGACGTAGATTCGCCCCGGAGAACGCCCCCGGCAATTTCGGCTTCCTGGACCGCGATCTGGATTCGATCATCGGTGACCCGTCGCGTGGCTGCTTCAAGTGCGGAGAACTCTGCCATTGCTCATCATAGCACAGTCCGAAGATCGAAACTGAGATAGTTTAAACGCGCCTTCATGAGTGCTGCGCGCCTACACAAGCTCCCTGTTTACGAAAGGTCGAGCGGTCGCACCGGCTGGAAATGTGCTGCCACCTGCAAATACGGGGTTCGGCCTCGATGTTTGCTGTCATGGCCTACAAAAACGGATGCCGTGTTTCGTCTCATCGCAACTGCGCGCCGCATTGGGAAACGACAGGGTCATGTCACTACTGTCTGTTTTTCAGGCGATCGCGACGTCGTTTGCTAATATCCCCTGCATTCGCCGAAGTGCCGGCGGCAAAAGATCGTCTCGACGTTTCAGCGCCGACAACAATTCGTATTCCGCGGATACGCCATTTCGAAACTCCGATTTGAGAAAGGTAAGCGCGGCACGCTTTTCTTCGGAGTCTGCAACAGCGTGGCTGCCCCGAAAGCCGGCACTTCGAAGGACTGTCCTGATAAGGCCGATGTCGGTTGGATCATCAATTTCTGACAAATGAGTGGAAGACACGACGTCCTCCTTGCTGGGGCTAGGGTAATTGCCCTCAAACAGCAGCGCCCGTGACATGGCTGCCGTCAGCTTTAAGGTGGTTACGATACCTTCAGTTTGCAATGATGCCCGCGGGCGGTGAACGTGGCATCACGCCGCCCGCCGATGCATCGAGAGCGACCGGGGCGCTATTCGATGAGTTCCGCCGTGGGGATAGGGACCGGCGAGGCAGAGCCATAACCGGTTTCAACTCAGCTGTTCTGGGAACTCGTTTTGATCCGCCTTCGTTCCAAATCAGGCGTGAAGCCTAGAAAACACTGCTCGCAACAGCTGGAATGCTCGAAAGTTCTTTATGCGTTCACGTAAGTATCAGTAAGTGTGCATAAAGAAAAATATTGAAATTATCGAACCGTTGAAAATAAAATTTATAAAAATACCTGAAGAATTCATCCTTTTTCAATCCATTGTATTCCTGATTCAATAGTATTATAATTCGTTTCCTCAACAATTCACTTGGCTCTTAATCGAAGGATTGGAATTCAACGCGATCAAGCGCCGAAATATCCGGCCGCGATCCGCTTGAGATGACCAGGCGCATTTTCGAGAAAATTATGACCAGCGAAATCGCAGAACGCGCCGCAAAAACCGTTCGCCTAAAGCATGGGCGGCTGACCTCCACTGTGGTCATCCCGCGTTAAAGCCGGATGATCCTACAGCGAGCAAGGTGAGCTAAAGCCTGGGCCGGAAGTTTGGGAAGGGTCTCATGAGTCAGTGGGAGTGTCGTTTTCGGGTCGAGCACAGCGTCGACGGCAGCTGGGCCGTGTGTGACAGCAGAACCGGTTTGCCTGCCCGGCCTTCTGATAAATAGGGAATAACGATGATGACTTGGCGTCGTGAAATTGTTCGATGAACTGGGCTGATAGAGGCGCATTCATCTTGGAGCAGTTTCAACAGAGGGTTCTGTGTCTGCAAAAAAAAAGAGCATATCCGTACTCAAACAAAACGGAAATGCTCTTTCGTAGTTTAGTGCGGAGCCATACTTGTCAGCTCCACACCGCTCGCACCTGAATTCTCGGCTATTCGTCTGATGTCACCGGCGCCGCGTTCTCCAGAGAGGTGCGGATCTGATCGATCTTCCCGTTTGCGTCGCCAACCCCCAAGATGGTTTTGGCTTCGTCCAAAACCGCCGGGCTGACTTCTCCGGTTTTCGTCGCTGAAGCCAATGCGTCCTCCAGCGCCTGATCCCCCAACAGAGGGTCATCGGCTGCGGGCTCGATTCCATTGTCGAGTTCATATTGGGCATAAGCCACGGCATAGGCCGCGATAGCGGTCATGCGTGGATCCGACGTATGCATCAGTGCCTTATAGTTCCGCTTCAAGGAGTTCAGACCCGCAAGCTGCGCCGACAGGTTTTTTTCTTTCGTGCCGATTTTAGTCTCGTCTGCCTTCGCGGACTTCGACTTGCTTGTCGCCTCGGTGGATTTGCCTTTCACGCCTTGAGATTTGGAGTTGCCGTGGTTTGAACTGCCACCCTGGCTGTTGCTGCCATGGTTGCCACTGTTTCCACTGCCGCCGCCGTGACCGCCACCATTGCCTCCACCATTGCCTCCACCGTTGCCGCCACCGTTTCCACCGTTCTTCGCCAGTGCGGTCATATCGATTCCGACAATTGTTGCCGGGCTCGCCGCAAGAGCCAGCGAGAGCGCGGTCAGGGACGCTAAGGTTGCGATCCGCATTGTTTTCCTCCAAATCAGATCAAGCGCCGCGCAGATACACGGCTTGAGCAGATAGGAGAGGTTAGACGGTGATCGCGCATTGCACATCGGACCGAGGTCCGATGCCGCTCCGGCAATGGTCTTAGACGACCTGAAATGCTTAACGATTCCCTCTTCGCGCGAAGCGGCCATCGGTGAGCTCATTGCTGCTCAGTATTTTCCGGCTGTCTCGTCTGCGGACGCATCGCGGGACGGGTGCAACATAGCGGCGGCGAGCTCCTGTCGGGCGTAAGCGGCCTCGTGATACCGGCCGACGAGTGCGCTGAAGCCGGCGGCCTTCATCCCTTTAATCCCCAGGGCACCCAGCGTGATGATGCGCTGCCGGCGGTCGATTTTACTATCGATCGCACGCCAATGTTTTTTTGGCACTGGCGCATCCTGATTGAGCCAGAGGCGCAGGGCAAAACGGCTCGATGCGTAGACCGCGTAGCCCGCAACATCCGTCCAGGCAACCGGCTTGTCCAGTCTGGAGGCGAGCAATGCATCCGGGGTCAGCACCATGAGCGGTCGTGCCGCGCTCCGATACAGAAAGGCCGCGTAGAGAAGGGAGGTGACAGCGCCGAAGGCGGTGATCGCGGCGATCAGTGACTGTGCGAATTCATCGTAGCCGAGGCCCAATTGGCCGCTGAGAAAGACGACCGTCAGGCCAAATCCGGCGAAAATCATGGCGACGATCACCATCGTCCAGATCATCGGCTTGACGTTGTCGTAGACGACGGTCTCCTGTGAGGCCCCGGCAACCACCTTTTCAAGCACTTCGCGACGGCGGTCACGCATCATGCGCGCGTCGTCGAGGAAATCCTTGCTCAACTGACGGCATAGTCCGGCCCAATCCGAAAACAGATCGTCCGCAAAAGAGCGAGCTCCCGGCTCCGGCTGACGCATCGCTCGTCTCAGGAGGTCATCGCCAATTTCCACACCGAGGGCCGATATCCGCTGGATCGTCGGCGGATGGCTGTCGGTCGGATGCGGTTGCCGATCTCCCAAAAGGGGCATCGGATCGCTCCATCCATTGGTGGTGACCAGTTCCGTTGTCTGCGCGACGAGGTCAGGCCACGCATCATCGGAACCGGTATCATCCGGTCCGGCATATGCGCGCTGAAGAACATAGGCGACGGCGGGAGCGATAATCCCCGTGCGGATGAGAGCCGAGGCGGCGTCTGCCGGCGTCGCCAGCAGACTGCCGCTACGGTCAGCATCGAATTCTCGCAGCCGGCTCCAGTGTGCGACGGCATGATCGAACCGCTGCATGGCGTGAAAGCCGAGCTTCACCGCCGGATACAGGACGAAGCGACCACCGTCGGCGCGTCCAAGAGCTGCAAGAGCACGCCAGAGGCCTGCATAAATCGGCGTGAATTGCTGGCTATAGGTGGTGTCTTCGCCAGAAAAATGGGCGAGCTCATGGCCGATGATTGCCGCGATTTCGGCCTGGTCGAGAAGATCAAGATAGGCCGCAGGCAGATAGAGCGACCGTCCGGTCACCAGTCTGTCCTCAGGCCAGAGACGCAGCTGGCTCTCCGTTACGAAAAAGCCCTGGCCGAGGCCAACGATGATCGTGTCGGGCAACAAAGCGTGTTGCCGCCCGGCCAGGCTGCGCACGAAACGCCAAAGTTCCGGAGCCTCCGTTTCTTCGATGACGCGTCCCGCCGCGACAAGCGGTTCGGGTGTGAACAGGGCAAAGACATCTTTCAAGCCACGCAGCGCCATGAAGGCGCCGTAGGCTGCGATGACGGCGAGGACGACGGCGACCGCGAAAAGCTTGGCACTGCCCGTGGTAAAATCTGCCCATAGGCCCATGCTGACTGCTTCGAACAGGGTCGCCGAAATGACGCCGATAGAAAACCCGATCACAACGGTCGCAAGAGTGAACGGAAGGAGCGACCGCAGACGTTGAAAGCTCGCGATCAGTTGGCGTTGGGAGACGCGCGCGCGGATCCCGGAAATACCGGCCGCCATCAGTCCCAGCGCGCCGCCGAAAAACGCAAGTACGGCTCCGCCGATCGTTCCCCAAACCAGTGGCCGGCGGATCTGCGAGATTTCCAGCTCCTCGTCGGCCTGAGAAAGGGCTGCCTCGATTTGCGAAACGGCGACCAGGGCGGCAAGGGAGGCAAGGGAGGTGGGCTCGCCCGCTCCCTGGAAGGTCAGAATGGCTGTTGGATCGGATGCCGCGATGTTTTTCACCTGAGCCAGGGTCGTCGAGAGTTCGGCCGAAGAACGGCGCGCATGTTCAAGCGTTTCGGCTGCACGCTGTGTCTGCCAAATCCCCAAAGAGACCAGTGCGATCGGCAGGAGCAGCACCCATGCCGCCAAGCCGAGGCTTGCAATTTTGCGGGCTCCTTGTCGGCGGCTGGTTTGGTCCATGCTTTGTTCCCCCCAATTTTTCCTCCCCCATTTGCGAGGTCAAAAAAACTTGGCCGGCGCCCGTTATCGAAAGGATGTCGACTTCATACAAGATGCCTCGCTGAGTTTCACGAGAGTGTCAAACGGCAGTCGCAATATTCCACCGTCAGCACGCAATCATCGCGGCGTCAGATGGATGCCTGCGAGCGTGCAGCGGACCGATCCACCGGCGCGCTCGATGGTCGGGATATCAAGCGCGACCAGTTCGGCGCTCTCTTCGATCGTGTTGCGTTGATCCCGGCTCAGGGATGCAAACGCCGTGGTCGAGAGCGCAAGGATACCCCCCGCATTTCCGTGGAGTTCGAGAGCGTTGCCGGCGAAGGAGGCGATCTGATCGTTGGTGAGTGCGATGACGCCGCGGCCGGAGCGCTCCAGTCTTAGAACGACCTCCCGGCGTCTTGCTGCATCGGTCATCATCTCCAGTCCGATCATGGCGAAGTCGGTGGCGATGCACATCAGGACATTGGTATGATAAACGGCGACGCCGTTTCCATCCCGCGCGTCGAATACCATCGGCTCGAAGTTGAAGTGGGTCGAGAAGCGTTCCAGCGCGATTGGATCGGTGCGGTCGGAGCGGACGGCATAGGCCACCCGATCGATGTGATCGAGAACCATGGCGCCGGTGCCCTCGAGAAACAGTCCGTCCGGCTCGAGGCCGGAATAGTCGATCACCTCCTGCACCCGATACTGGCTCTTCAGCATTTCGATGACGTCACTGCGCCGCTCGCGCCGGCGACTGACGGCCTTCATCGGATAGATCGCCACATGACCGCCGGCATGGGTGGAAAACCAGTTGTTGGGAAAGACCGAATCCGGTGTCTCGGTACCGGTGTCGTCGAAAAGATGCACGTTCACGCCATGCCTTCTGAGCACATCGGCCGCCCGGGTGATTTCGTCGTAGGCCGCCAGTGAAAGGTCTTCCGTCGTATCCGGGCTGGACTGGAACAGGTTGTCGATGGCGGTCTCGGTATTCACGGTGAAGTGGTGCGGCCGGACCATGACGACTGCAGAGGGCGCCTGGACGGAATATGTGACGTGTCTTGGCATCGTCGCGCTCCTATGCCTGCTTTGCGCGCTGCAACATGCCGAACAGGTCGCGCGGATCGTCCGGATCGGCGATGATATCGAGGTCCTGGTAAAGCCCGGTCCCCCTGAGCCTGTCACGGACATAACGAAGAGCGGAAAAATCCTCGATCGCGAAACCGACGCTGTCGAATAGGGTGATTTGACTGGCATCGCGGCGACCGGTCGCCTGTCCCGTCACAACCTGCCAGAATTCGGTGACGGGATAGTCGGCATCCATCTGCTGGATCTCGCCCTCGATGCGGGTCTGTGGCGGATATTCGACAAAGGTGTCGGCGCGCAACAGGATGTCGCGGTGCAGCTCGGTCTTGCCCGGGCAGTCGCCGCCGATGGCATTGATGTGGACGCCGGAGCCAACCATGTTGTCGGTCAGGATCGTCGCGTACTGCTTGTCGGCGGTGCAGGTCGTAATGATATCGGCATTTTCGATAGCCGATTGGGACGAGCTACAGGCGGTCACCGTCAGCCCCGTACCTGCAAGGTTGCGGACCATCTTTTCCGTCGCTAGCGGATCGATGTCGTAGAGCCTGATGTGATCGATGCCGCAAACGGCTTTCATGGCAAGCGCCTGGAATTCCGCCTGGGCGCCATTGCCGATCATGGCCATTGTGCGGGCACCCTTAGGTGCGAGGTGCCGCGCGGCCATGGCTGAAGTTGCGGCGGTTCTCAGCGCTGTCAGCAGGGTCATTTCGGTGAGCAGCACCGGATAGCCGGTCGAAACTTCTGCCAGAAGGCCGAAAGCCGTCACGGTCTGCAGGCCTTGCGCCATGTTCTTCGGATGGCCGTTTACATATTTGAAGCTGTAGATTTCGCCGTCCGAAGTCGGCATCAGCTCGATCACACCTTCGCCGGAGTGAGAGGCAACACGCGGGGTTTTGTCGAACGATCCCCAGCGGCGGAAATCCGCCTCGATGACGTCGGTAAGTTCGGTCAAAACGGTTTCGATGCCGATGTGGTGGACAAGACGCATCATGTTCTCGACGCTGACGAAGGGTACGAGAGCTTTTTCCGATGGAAAGGGCGACGACATGCTGAGTTCCTCCTGCATATGCTCGAGGAGAAAGACTAACTGTCCTGCATGTTGGCCGAAAGTTCAAATCTGTGCTAATTCTGGCAGTAAATTGTGCAATTCGTTCAGTTAATTTGCGCGAATTTAGCAAGGAGGCAATATGACCATCGCGAAATACGCACCCGACGATCTGGATCGCCGGATTATCGCTCACCTCCGCGCCGACGGGCGCGCTTCCTTGAGCAAGCTTTCCGATGCACTAGGTGTCGCACGCGGCACAGTTCAGAACCGGCTGGATCGCCTGATGGAGACGGGTACGCTGCTCGGCTTCACCGTCCGGGTGCGGGAGGACTACGACGTCAACGCCGTGCGTGCCGTGATGATGGTCGAGGTTGTCGGCAAATCGACCACCCAGGTCATACGAAAGCTCCGTGGCCTGACGGAGATTTCAGCGCTGCACACGACCAATGGCAACTGGGACCTTGTCGCCGATATCCGGGCCGCAAGCCTTGCCGACTTCGACCGGGTTCTACGCGAGGTGCGCATGATCGACGGTGTCGCAAACAGCGAGACCAGTCTCCTCCTCAGCAGCGTCTGAGGGCTGCCAAGCGTGGGTCGCCGCGGAGCGCCATCACCACGGGCTGGCGCTGCGGGGGGCTGGCGAAGAGCCAAGGATACTGATTCGGCAGCTGTTGGCGTTGGCTTCGATTTATGACGGCGCGTCGAGGTGTGAATTGGCTCTCCTCCGAAAGAGAATCACGCCAAGCGCAAATCGAGAAGCGGGTGTAACTTCTTGAGATTCGGGAGCGACTTCGCCTGCCAAGGATATTGGTTGGTGCCTTTGACAACGAGCAGGAGGTCGCCCATCTTTCTGGCTTCAATAGTCAGCTTAGCCAAGAGATTTATGCCGGAGGAATTGAGGAATTCGAGACCCGTCAGGTTGAACGTCACCTGTTTGTGCCCCTCGTGGAGCAGGCCGAATACCAATGAGTAAATCGGCGCATAGGCGTCCGGTCCGGCCAGCCTGAATACGCCATCGAAATACACTTCGTTTTTCTCAGCCCACACGCGGAAGTTTTCGTCGCTGATTTCCATTCTTCGCTCACAGATTGGAGGAGGGTGGCATCGCCACAGCCGCAGTCGTCGTCAGTATGATATGCCGGTCATTATTCCCTTCGAATGCCCATGCCATTTTTGCGTCATAGTCGCTCAAAAGGGTGAGCAACCCCAAGCCCGAACCGCTTGCTGCCGATATGGCATTGGTTTCGATTTGCTCAAGAAGAAGTTCCCCAGGGTCCTTCGATTGAAGGCGATGCAGCAGTAGCTGAAACCGAGATGATGTCACGCCATCGATCGTGTTCTTGACCCTTATTAAAAAAGTTCCGTCGAATATGCCGGCTTCAATGAGGATCTCCCCAGGCTGTCGAAACTTAACGGCATTTTCGATCAACTCATTGCTCAGATATCCGATGTCATGATGCGCCTGCACGTAGTCTTTCCTTGACCGTGAATACGGCAGAGCCATGACTTCCGCTATGAAGTCCGAGGTCATTCCCGAGTGCTTCCATCCAAGCTGAAGCGGTCCATCGCTTAACGTAAGGCGAGTGCATGAATCCAGGCTTATGCCCACCAGAGATTCGATACCATATACCGTTGGCGTCATGTCTCACCTATGTCGCACTGCGAGAAGCGTGATGTCGTCGTAAATCTTCTGCGATCCGATAAAGAGCATTAATGTCGCTACAATTCCGGAAACGACTTTCTCAGCGCTCTGATCCTTCAGGCGAAGTGCTTCGCGGCACAGACGTTCGATGCCAAACAGTTCTCCCGCGTCGTTTTCGGCTTCTGTCACGCCGTCCGTATGCAGGAGTATGACGTCCCCCTTCTCGAACGCTATTTCACGGGTTTTAATGAAGGCAGAAATATCGGCTTCCAGCCCGATCGGTATGCCCAGATCCATGGTGTCTATGCGCTCGACCTTGCCGTTCGCCCGCACGACGACAACTTCCTCGTGTTGTCCCGACAGGATCATCTCTTTTCCGTCGTAGTCAAGAAACGCCAGAGTGAGATGCTTATCGATTTTAGTCCTCACTATGTTTTTAAACAGGGCGCTGTTCAGGTCTGTGAGAAATTTGACTGCATCGGTGTTTCCGGCTTCCTGCAGGGCGCGGGCGACGGACTGAACCATCAACATCAATACGCCGCTTTCGAGCCCGTGTCCGGTGACGTCGCCGATGCCGATCTTCAATCGGTTTCCGCTCTTCAAGACGTCATAATAATCGCCGCCCACTTCTTCCGCCGGTCTCATATAGGCTGCGATCTCGAGGGCCTGAAACTCCTCAAGCTCCTGATGCAGCGGAAGAACCATGAGCTGGATTCTTTCGGCGACGGCGAGCTCTGTTCCGAGACGTCGATTTTCTCGCTGGAGCTGTGCGTTCAGTGTCGAAATCTCTTCCTTTGCATCTTCGATTTGAGCGGTTCGCTCTTCGACGAGTTGCTCGAGATTTTCGGTGTGATAGCTGATCTGCTCAGCCATCCGGTTGAATGCTTCTCCAGCCTCGCCGACCTCATCTTTACTTGATATGGCCACCCTGACCGAATAGTCCTTCGCTTGTATCCGTCTGGCGGCATCTGCAAGCGCACTGATTCCGCCCGTTATTCGTTTCGAAGCCGCAAATACCGCGATCGTTACAATAAGCAGCGACATTAAGATCGCTAGAATTTGGTAGAGCACGATCCGGTTCGTAGCGTCTGAAATCTTGGCCTGGGCCGCATAGAGGGAGGCTTCGATTTCTCGTTCAGGCACAACCACACCAAGAGACATTGCCTCTTGCCGAACCGGGCCGCTGAGCCAGAGATTGGTCGCGGGGAGCTTCTTCACGATAAAGATGTAGGGGACCTGGTTGCCGTCCTGCTGCAGCAGCAAATGTTGGATGCCCTGTTCGCGGTCAAGGGCCAGTTTCGCTATGGCAGGCTGGGAGCTTCCCTTCAGGGAGCGCTCCAATCCGGTCACGCCGGTTCCGCTTGCATCGCTCGCAGAACGCAGACCGAGCGTTTTTTCGCCTGTGCTGTTGATCGCCACAACGTTTCCGTCGGACATTGCGAGAAATCCAAAGCCGGACTGGGCCACTTTCACATTTTCAACAGTCTGCGCGAGCTGGTCGAGTGTTATGTCCGCGCCAGCCGTCCCGGCGACATCCTTCCTGTCGGCTGTCCATAGTGGATGAAAGAAACTGACGATCAGTTTCCCGGTAATGGCATCGGTATATGGAGCTGTCTGCGTTATATCGTCCGCGACCGGCCGCGTTTTCATATCCTTGGCCCAGCCCTGCCAGGACTCATAAAGTCCAGGAAAAAAGAAGTCCCAGAAATTGGCCTCGTTGTGACCCGGATAGAGGCGGTCGAAGGTTTGAGCCTGGTCGGTATAGGGCGCTGTCCGGAAGATTGGTCGTTCTTTCGATCCGATGTAATACATCTGCAGCTTTGAAGCACCGTGCTGCAGCAGGCTCGGTGCAACAAGGTCCAGAACCGCGCTCGTCTGGATATCGGTCTGGACGTCAGACCTTGGGTTGTGGTCTTGTCCGAGCAAGTAACTCCAGACGCTGACAACCGAGACGGAGCCCGGAGCGTTCTGAGACCACTTTCCCGTCTGATCGTAAGCAAGGCTGACGCTGCTGGGCGATGTGCGAGCGATCGCCGCGCCAACGTCGGAATTACGCTCGGGATCGTCGATCTGCGCCTGGAGCACACCTGCCAAGGTGCTGACGTCGTTATGAACCTGCCGCAGGAGCAAACTCACCTGGGCTGCGGTGGAATCAGCATATGTACGAATGTATTCCTGGTTTGCCGCTTCAAGGCCCTGTCCGACTTCGAGGGTTGCGTCGCGCGACAGCCTCTGAACGTTCCAAAGTGCCAGCCCGCCGCTGACCAGCAAGTCAAAGAGAACTGCTCCACCGACGACCAGGATGAATTTTGCCCGAAATGAGCCTAGTCTTGTCGGTCTCTTCAATGATCTCTCGTCCATCATAGCGGCTTTCGGCCGGAGGCTGCCCAGATCGGCCAGCCTGCATAACCCTTGGGGTGAAGAGCAGCAAAGACATGATCTTTGAATCCCTGCCGGAACCTGCGAATGAAATCCAACGAGTCGCCCCGTCGAACGGCCATCTCACCCGCATAGACATTTTCCCAAGCTTCGATGATGTCCGCGAAGTCTTGGGGGTCCCCGTCAAGGTTGGTGACCATAAAGGAATCGACCTTGATACTATCGAACCCCGCGTCAGCGAGGAGATGGCGGCTTTTCGGCCCCATCTCGACATCCATGTCGAAATACCTGAACAATTTGGCGACTTCCTCGTAAGTCCATCTTATTGTTTCAGCATGTGGTTCGCCGAGGCAATGCGAATTTTTTTCGTTCGTGATGTAGACACGGCCGCCAGGCTTACAGATGCGGTAGAGCTCCCGCAGCAGCATCTCGGGACGGTTGAAAATCTGCAGCGAATGTCGGCAGGTCACAAAGTCAAATTGATTGTCTCGCAGCAGCATTTGGGAGGCGTCACCATAGGTGTACTCGATTCCCTGCAGATCGAAGTCGGCAGCGACCCTGCGAGCATATTCGAGGCTGCGCACGGAATGATCCAGCGCGACAAGGCGTGCCGGTTTAAATTCCCTCTGAACCAAGGCCGCGAAATCACCAATTCCGCAACAGATATCCGCGATGACAAGACCGCTGCGCAGGCCGTGGCGAGGCAACAGTTCACGTTCGTGCCTCCATGTCATTTTCGTCTGGGTGCGCAGAATGGGGATGAAAGTCTCGTCCTCGACAAAGCTCTGGCCCGGATAAAATGCCGAATCGTAGACTTCAACCGACAAGTTTGGTTGTGATGCCGCCAGCGTCTCGAACAAAGAGGTCGACCATGCCACTACGCTCGACGTGATGATGACAATCTTCCGTTCTGGCCTGGTCCGACAGCTTGCCGCGAGGACATCGGACAGGGTTACGAAGGCAGTCATGTTAATGTGCGTCAGACGTTTGACATTGAGGTAAACGATCCCGCTGTATTTTTCCAAACTTTGCTGCACCAGCTTGAGGGCATCGGCAATCTCAGTGGCGCTTTCCGGTCGCATCTTGCCAGACAGCAACAGCTCCTGATTTGTCGGATCAAAATGAACAGTGAAGGGCTGGGGGAGTAGGCTCATCGGAAGTCCTCGGCCGAGGGGAAATCCGCAATGATTTGTATCCCTTGTCCGCCGTCTTTCTCAATCCGGATCGTGGCGCGGAATATTGCTGCCAAATCGCTGAGCAAAACCGTCCCGTCGGACTTCATCACCAAGTATCCAGAGCCGGCGCCGGGGACCGGCTGGCGTTCACTTGATCTTGCATTGGCGTGCTTTCGGCCAAATGCTTCCTCGCCCGGAAAGACAATTCTCAGCCGATTGACTGTCGCGCTCCGATAGAGACTGAAACTTATCCTTCCTGGCTCGCTCGTTGAACGGAAAGCAAGTTCAATGAGCTCATTCGTCGCGATGGAAAGAAAATTGGAATATCGAGCGGGATCGCTGTGACCTTGGCCGAGAATGTCTGAGAGGTATTCGGTAATCCTGTCGCAAAACTGCCATCGGGATTTGAACATCGCAACGTTCAGTTCCAGCGATACCATCGGCGCAAATGCATGGTCATCGAAGCTCGCTGCTTCCTGTTCCAATACACCCTCCTTTCGTTTGCCTGGGGCGTCAGGTTGATGCACGCGATAGCTAAAGGCGCGGCGAAAATCGGTTGTTCACTGTGGTAGCGCGGGTCTTACGGATGTTTCCGCCCGGGTGATGAACTCGCCAATCGCCTCGACCGGAAGCGGCCTGCTAATCAAATAGCCTTGAAGTCTATCGCAGCCCACACTGCGCAACCATTCCGCCTGACCTGGCGTCTCAACCCCTTCGGCTGTCACCTGCATATCGAGGTCATGGGCGAGGTTAACGATGCAGCGGACGATTGCCTGGCCTTTCAGATCGCTTTCGAGGTCGGTGATAAAGTATTTGTCGATTTTGATCGTGTCGAAAGGGAATGTCTTCAGATAGCTCAAGGAAGAATATTCTGTCCCGAAATCATCAAGCGAGATTCGTATCCCTAGCACGTTGAGAGTATTCAGGGTGTCGATATTGTTGACGGTCCGCTCAAGGAGCACGCTTTCGGTTATCTCAAGCTCCAGACGGTCTGGCGGCAACCCGATCAAGTCTAGCGTTTGGGATACCCGATCAGTGAGGCCGCTTGTCAAGAATTCAGCCGCGGACAAATTGACCGCGACGATGTAGTTCTGCGGCCACTTCATTGCCTCGCGACATGCCTGCTCCAAAACCCATGCACCTATTTCCGGCATGATTCCATCGGCCTCGGCCATCGGAATAAATGCGGTTGGTGGGATTTTTCCAAGTAGAGGGTGGTTCCATCTGAGCAATGCTTCGAAGCCGACAATGCAGCCGCCCTCGGCGATGGGTTGGTACTCGATAGAGAATTGTTGTTGGACCAGGGCCATGCGAAGGCTGCGGCGCAGCAGTTCGCGTTGTTCCAGCAACTCAAGCATGGAGGGATCAAACGGTCTTGCGCGACCGCGTCCGTCCTTCTTCGCGGCGTAGAGTGCGACGTCGGACGCCTTCATCAGCTGCTCCGGATTTGTACCGTCCGGTGGAGCAGCAGATATGCCGATGCTGGCACCCACAAATAGCGCGATGCCATCTATCGTGAAGGGCTTTTTGAATGCATCAACCAAAGCTTCTGCTAGCTGGTGTCCTTTGGCGGGATGTCCCGGGCCCCTTGATATGACGGTGAATTCGTCACCCGCCAGTCGATAGGCTCTGTCGTCGCTGGTAAGGCACTCTTGAATGCGGCTTGCAGCAAGCTGAAGGAGCTTGTCGCCGGCCGGATGCCCAAGCGTGTCGTTAACGGGTTTGAAATCGTCAAGATCGAGTTGCATCAGGGACAGAGTCTCGTTCGAGCCTGCGGTCTCCCGTAACAACACAGCGAGGTCCTCGCTGAACTGGCGTCGGTTCGGCAGTCCAGTGAGCGGATCGTGGGTGGCCAGATGCAAAAGGGTCGCCCGCTCATCGTCGATAGATTCCTCGGACCGAACCACGGCAAACAGATCTCCGATCCGATAGATCGTCAGTCCGTGCGACGCTGGCGCGCCAAAATCCCCCGATATTTGCAAAGGCTGGGCACTGTCGCCCAATGAACGGAGGGCGAGTGTGATCGCCGATTTGTCCAATTCTGGAAAATGTTCCCAAAACGACGCTGCTGGTTTGACAGAATCAGGCAGCTCAGTGCCCAGCAAATTCTCGACGGGATTGAAATCGCGGTCAAAGAACAAAAGCCGGTCGATCGAGCTCGAAGCTCTCGCCTCTGTTTGTCCGAGCGCCGAGGGGGCCGCACGAATTTTCTGCATGTCCGAGGCCCTCCTTAGTCTCATGTCATAACCAGATATTGTAGCAAATTAGCTCCCACACAACTTGTGCACGCCAAGATTTACATTAGGCATTTCTGATTAACAATCCCCAACCTCGGCCCAACTCGCTCACGGATGGGCTTATGCCACATCTTTATTTTCGCGACCCATTTGCATCCATCGTCTCGGCGGCGACCCTTCGATAAATTGCGGGCAGGGGATCTCACGCGCCCGATCCGCACTCCGTCATGAACCAGTCGATAAAGCGGCGCACCGGCTTTTTCGCCCAGCTGTTCGATATGACGTAATAGCCTTGGTTTTCTGCCGTCGCGATGCCGGAAAGCACCAGCAGATCGCCGCGTTCGATCTCGCGGCGGAACACCTCGACAGGGCAGAGCGCCACGCCATGGCCGGCGACTACGGCCGTCGCCAGCATGTTGAAATCCTGGAATATCGGACCCCGGAGCGGCTCCGGCGCTTTCTGGCCGGCCTTGCGGAACCATTCCTTCCAGCCGTCGGCGGATTCATCGTGCAGCAGATCGGCGCCGGCGAGCGAGACGTCGTCGATCGTCCAGTTGCGTTTGGCAAGGTAATGGCCGCTGGCGACGGGCTGGTTGCGGCGGGAGAAGAGCAGGCGGCTTTCCCTGCCGCCGCTCAGATCCTCGCCCATGGTGATCAGCACGTCCAGGCTTTCGTCGTTGAAGCGTTCTTCGGCGCGTGCATAGACGATCCTGACGTCGAGATCGGGGTCGCTCTCCTGGAAGGAGGGCAGGGCCGGGACGAGCCAGCGGGAGGCGATCGAGGGAATGCAGCCGACGGTGATGGCCCGCATGTTGTGATCGCGCCGCATGTTGCCGGTCGCATGCGCGATCGCCGCCAGCGATCCTGACACGGCGCGGTAATATTCGCCGCCGGCTGCGGTCAGCGCGACACCGCGGCCCGATTTCTGCAACAGCTTGCGACCGAGCCAGGTCTCCAGATGCTTGATCTGATGGCTGATCGCCGCATGGGTAACGTGCAGCTCGTCGCCCGCTTTCGAAAGGCTCATCAGGCGGGCCGTGGCTTCGAAAGCGCGCAGGGCGTTCAACGGCGGCAATTGCATTTGTAAAATTTCCTCACAGATGACGCAAGAATCATCATTTGAAAATGCCAGCCATTTCAATAGCTAATTGTCGTGAGCGATAAAAAAGAATCATCGCTGCATCTTCAATAATTTATCAGGAGAATCGGCGATGTTCGTCAGAAATCTGAAGGAGGTGGAGCTCACCGAGCGTTTCGTCGACTGGGGCAACGGCACGAGCCACCGCTTGCTGACCAAAGACGACGGCATGGGCTTTACGGTGTGCCATACCGTCGTTCGCGCCAATAGCGAAGCCCTGCTTCAGTACCGCAATCATCTGGAGGCCTGCTATTGCATCAAGGGCGAGGGCGAAGTGGAGGATATGGACGGCAACGTCTTTCCGATCCGCGCCGGTGATATCTATGTGCTGGACAAGCATGACCGCCATTATCTGCGCGGCGGCAAGGATCAGGATCTCATTCTGGTCAGCATCTTCAACCCGCCGCTGACGGGCACCGAACGGCACGACCTGAACAACAAGAGCGGGTCGCAATACTGAGCCAGAGCATGATGCCGCAAAATGTGAGCGGTTTTCGGACGACATCATGCTCTCACTATATAATGTAGAACAGGATTCAGATTTTAGGCCGACCCGGCCCAATATAATGCTGTTCTAGCCGATCATTTCGTCGACTTCTTAGGTGGAAAGCAGAGCCCGGCAAATGGCGGGCACTGCTTCCGGCGTGAACGGCAAGGCGTCCGCTGCCTGTTCGTGGCGACTTACAGCGCCGCGCGCAGCCTATTGCTGCGGCTGCTGCTGGCCCGGCGGCGGCGTGCCGATTTTTTCCAGAACTTTCTTGGCCAGAGCCGGGTCGCTCTGGGCGGCCGTCAGGATCGACGAGTATTCTTCGACGGAGATGTCGGGAGAAGCCTTGACGGTGTCGACCATCTGCTTCTTGGCCTCCTCCTGCAGCTGCTGCTTGGCAGTCTCGTCCTTCGTCGCGCCGATCTTGGCCGAATACTCCTGCCTCACCTTGTCGACCTGCAGGTAGGCAACGGCGAAGGCCTCGATTTTCTGATCGCTGACGGCTGCTGTCGCACCGGTGCCGCCCTGCTGTCCCTGCATCGGCGTCTGGCCCTGAGCCGGCGGCTGCGCCTGTGCCGGCTGCTGTTGCGCCTGGGCCATGTCGACAGCGGATGCCGGGCTGAAAGCAAGCAGACTGAAGACCACAGTGCTCAATGTTGCGACAGATGTGTAACGATTGATCATATTCATTCCTCTTCAAGTGCATGATTTGATCGGCAGCAAGACCGCCTCGGTCGATCGCTCAGCCGCTCAAAGGCCGGCGAGGTCGCGACGATGGAACCTCTAAGAGGGCACGGTGCGGCGGTAACGGGGCGATTTGCTGACGATTGAGCGGCGGCTTTGTGACCGCCGGCATGTCGACTGGTGCGGGAAATTCCAGCGCGAGCCGGTCAGCCCGGGGTCTCACGCTGCTCTTTTACAGCGCGGGTCTTGGTCGGCTCAGTCCAGCGAACGGATGTCGCGCGCGACCTCCGTTTGTCTGGTTAGGCTTCGGCTAAAGCAATTCTAGCAAACACCGCGCGGGAGAGCTTGTTTCGCAGCGCAGCTGCTCTATGTCCTCTCCCGTTTCAGCATGAGATGCAGGCAGTATTCACCGTAAAACCGGGCGCCGACGGTGTTGTCCGCCGGCTGGCTTGAAGGAGCTGAGCAATGAAAATTCTCATGGTTCTCACATCGCACGATCAGTTGGGAAACACCGGCAAGAAGACGGGATTCTGGCTTGAGGAGCTTGCTGCTCCTTATTTCGTTTTCCGCGACGCCGGGGTCGATATTACACTCGCTTCGCCGAAGGGCGGCCAGCCTCCGCTCGATCCGAAGAGCAATGAGCCGACGTTCCAGACGGAAGATACGAGACGGTTTGAACGAGACGTGGCCGCAATGGCTGCGCTCGCAAACACCATCAAGCTTCCTGAAATCGACCAGGCAGACTATGACAGCGTGTTCTTCCCCGGCGGGCACGGCCCGCTTTGGGATCTGACGAACGATCGCAATGCGCTGTCGCTTATCGAGGACATGCTTTCGGCGGGAAAACCCGTGGCGCTCGTGTGCCATGCACCCGGTATCCTGACGAATGTGAAAGCGCCGGATGGAAAGCCCATCGCCAAGGGCCGGGCCGTCACGGGGTTCACCGATTCAGAAGAAGAGGCCATGCACCTGGTCGAGGTCGTTCCCTACCTGCTCGAGGACGTCCTGAAAGAGCAGGGCGCAAAGTTTTCGAAGACGGCGGATTGGGGCGTGCATGTCGTCCAGGACGGCCTGCTGATCACCGGCCAAAACCCGGCTTCGTCAAAACAGGGCGCCCGGACGCTGCTTGATGCCTTGGGAAAGCAGGCAGCGGCTTAAGCACTTCAGCCCCTGGGCATGATTGCCGCCCGGGGGCGAGATCTCCTCATTCGGCTTGTGCCGACGCCGGCCGCAGGTGGGTTTCGACGACCTCTGCGACACCAGCGCATCGGCCCGAAAATCGGAATTGATTGTCGGGCCGATGCGACGATTGAAAGAGTTAGAGCGTCCTTTGTGCGTCAGAAAGGACGCGCGGCGCGCTGAGGCGGTGGAGTGCCAATCGCACGACGTTCGAACACGGGATGGGAGGCATCTGACATGACCAGGAAATATACCGGGCAATGCGCCTGCGGCGCAGTAAGATTTGCCTTCGACACGGACCCGAACTTTGTCGCCAATTGCCATTGCCTGGACTGCAAGAGGGCAACGGGCGGCGAAGCCGCCACGTTCTTCGCCGTGCCGCAGGAAGATTTCACCGTGATCAGCGGCAGCCCGAAGGCGTTTCATTACATCGCCGATTCAGGCAAAGGGCTCGACCGCAACTTTTGCCCCGATTGCGGCGCCAGGTTATTCAGCAGCAACCTCGAGAGTTTTCCCGGCCTCGTCTTCGTGACGCTTGGCAGCCTCGACCGGCCCGAACTGATCAAGCCGGGGGTCGAAATGTTCACCCGGCGCCGGCTGGCCTGGGCAATGCCGCTCGATCTTCCGCAGTTCGATGGCATGCCTGGTTGAGCCGCGACGCCGGATCGAATTCTTCTTGAAGAAAAATTCGATCCGGTGTCGGATCGGCCAAGCCACGTCCGTCCTAGGTTCGTCCATTCCGTAAATCCAAAAAGGATCACGACTATGCCGAGTACCATACGCCTGCACCGCGTTCTGGCGACCACCCCGGAGAAAGTCTATCGCGCATTCCTGGAGGCGGACGCGCTTGCCAAGTGGCTTCCGCCGAACGGCTTCCTCTGCACTGTGCACCATTCGGAGCCGGTTGTCGGCGGCACGTTCAGAATGTCCTTCCGCAACTTCACGACGGGCAATAGCCACGCCTTCGGCGGCGAATATCTCGAGCTCGTCCCGGGCGAACGTCTGCGCTACACCGACAGGTTCGACGATCCCAACCTGCCGGGCGAAATGGAAGTCACCGTGACGCTGAAGAAGGTTTCGGTGGGCACCGAGGTGGATATCGTACAGGCAGGCGTGCCCGACGTCATTCCGCCCGAGGCTTGTTATCTCGGCTGGCAGGAGTCGCTGCGAAACCTTGCCAGGGTCGTCGAACCCGACATCCAGGAATAGCGCAAGATCGCGCCTGCCGGGCGGCAACCGCCCGGCGCCTGCGACATCAATTACTGCCGATGCCGCGTTTGGCCAGGGCGTTGCGGGCGGCCGCAGCGCCCCAGTCGTCGGAAAGGTCCTGCCCCTCGATTTCGGCTTCCTTGATCGGCGTTGCCAGGATCAGCGGCTCGGAGCCGAAAGGCAGGCCGTCGATCCGGCCTGCGTCACGGCTGAGCACGATCCGGGTCATCGGGCGGTAATCCTCAGTCAGCCGGCAGAACAGGATGGCGCCGTGCTTCTCGACATCGCGGGCGACACGATAACCGTCTGCCACGAGGTCGCCGATGTTGATCAACAGGTTCGCCCAGTTTTCGATCCCGGCCGCATCCAGTGTCGCGGCGTCGAATTCCATGAAAACCTCGCACTCGACGCCGTTCTCAGGCTCGGATATGCCGGCCCAGGGGGTCGACAGCCCGTCGGTGGCAAGCGTCAGCCTTCCCGGCGCATGGATGGCGAGGATCCGGCGGTGCGGGCCGAACCATTTCGTCTGGGCGTGAATGTTGGCCGTTCCGCGCTCTGCGGCAAAATCCTCCTGGACTGTACCGCGGCTCCGCCAGAAGACGCGCCGCGTAGCGGCAGCGGTTTCGTAGATCGGGTCGTCGGGGCCGCGCGGCACGATCGTCCGGTCATAACTCGTTTCGAGCGTGATCTCTCCCCGCATGAAGGGGAACTTCGGCTTCCTCCAGCGGATTATCACCTTGTTGAAGCGGGGCATCCCTGATGCACCGAGCTTTTCAACGACATCAGAGATGATATCGAGCGGATGCCTGGAGGCCTCAGGGACATAGTTTCCCTCGGCATCGCGGTAGCCGCCCGTCCGGGAGGAATGCCCTGCCTGCATCGTGGTGGATGTCCATTCGCCGCTGACCGCGCCCGCCGGCGCCTTGTCGAGAGCCGGTGCAAGTTCCCGGATCGCATCGTCAATCGAATAGAATGCCACGTCGCCCTCCGCCTTCGCCCAAAGATCGTATCCCCCGCGGTCGCTCGGCCGCGAGCAGAAGCTAGCGCGGAGGCGTCGCCGATCAATAGCGAGGTGGATGGCTCAAGCAGGGGAGGCGCCCAGATCCCTGGGCGCAGGAGAATTCCTCACCTAGGTGAGGTGAGGCCTGCGGCGCTATTTGCTTCCGTTGTTCGGGCGTGCCTTGGCGCTGTCGTTGTTGGTCGACGAGGCGGTTTTTCCGTCTGGTTGCTGCCCGAAATATGTCCCGCCGAGATGGCCGCCGGCGCTGGTGTTCCTCACCTGCCGTTCGGCGCGTTTCTGGAGTTCACGAACGTTGGTCTTGCTCATTTTCGGCTCCATGTTTGAGGTGGACATCTGGTCAACCGATGGCGGACGACACGGTTCCATATTTTTGCGGAGGGCGGTGTCCTTTACGTCGGCGGCGGGCTTGGGGGAAACGTTTGCTCACCCGTCGTCGGTGTCCCGCTTCGCTGCCGCTGACCCGATGGAAATATTCGCACGTCGGACATTTGGAGCTCCTTCTTTTGGCTTCGTTGTAGAAAGCCGATCCGGGACAACATCCCGATGAACGGCGTGGAGCAGCCGGTGCCGACCTAAGCGAGGAAAAGCGGAAAGGCTCTAAAGTTTGGGCCTGCGCTTCGCAAGCGCCTTGCGCGCCGCCATCCCACCCCACTGCTGGTCGGGATCGAGGTCTGCGACTTCGGCGTCTCTCGCAGCGAATTCCTGGATAAATTTACCATCGCAAGAAAATCGTCTTTCATTCCACAGTATATGTGTTAACACTTTATTAGGGATTGGGAGTATTCCGGTTCTGATTTAAGAAATATGGGCATTGTTGCCGATAATATCGGCACGATCGCATGTTCAACGCGTGTCATGCTGGCTTGCTAATCTTGAATCAATGCCGGGTTACTTGTTTTGTATTGTGGGGGGTTATTTTTATGAGTACGCAAAGCACCGGCGGCGGCAGCACGACTTCTTTCTCCAATACGCCGCAGGCGAAGGATGACTCTTACATCTGGACAGAAGACCAACTGCTCAGTCTCCAGCTCTACAATGCGGCCACCAAAACCATAACCCTCGACGTCATGTCGAATGATCTTGGCGGGAATGCCAAATCCCTCTTTTCGGTCGACGACGGTGATGGCAATCCAATTACCGCCGACTACGAGCTTCTTGCGAAAGACGTCGGAGCGAATGGGGCATCTGCCTGGGAGAAGTCCCTGCTCGGCAATTGGGTCAGGATCAATAATGGAAAGATCGAATACCGTCTTAGTGACGGAAGCGGCATCGCGGGCTCGGGCGCGGATATCAACACGCTGTCTGCCGGTGAAATCCTCAAAGATAGTTTCGTCTACGCGATACGGCTCGGCAATGGCACGCTGAGCGAGGCAAATGTCTCGATCTCGCTCACCGGCGCCAACGATGCGGCTTCGATCGTCGTCGATGCGACGGTCACCGACGATCGGGCGACGGTCGAGGCGGGTGCGGCCGGCAGCGGCGATCCGAATGCCTCCGGCAAGCTGACGGTCAGCGATGTCGACGACGGCGAGGCGGCGTTTGCCGCCCCGGCCTCCCTCAACGGCATCTATGGCAGCTTCACCTTCAATGCCGCCAGCGGCAGCTGGACCTATACGCTCGACAATAACCGGGCCGCGACGCAGGCGCTCAACCAGGGCGACGCCGTCAGCGACACGCTGAGCGTCAGCTCGCTCGACGGCACGGCCAGCCACAACATCGTCGTCGCCATCACCGGCGCCAACGATGCGGCTTCGATCGTCGTCGATGCGACGGTCACCGACGATCGGGCGACGGTCGAGGCGGGTGCGGCCGGCAGCGGCGATCCGAATGCCTCCGGCA
>NZ_JALBGX010000073.1:0-33618 GCF_023006465.1 Rhizobium sp. PRIMUS64
CGCGGCGGACCGGCGCTGGCGACGGCGGCGATCGGCTCCTTCGTCGCCGGCCTGATTGCGACGCTCGGGCTTGCCTTCATCGCTCCCTATATCGTCAAGCTGGCGCTGGTCTTCGGGCCGCGCGAATATTTCGCACTGATGGTGCTTGCCTTCGTCACCGTCTCCTCGGCCTTCGGCGACTCCGCCTTGCGGGGCCTGACCTCGCTGTTCATCGGCTTTGCGCTCGCCATGGTCGGCATCGACCAGCAGACCGGGCAGGCGCGACTTTCCTTCGGCATCCCGGACCTGCTCGACGGTGTCGAGGTGACGACGCTTGCCGTGGCGATGTTTGCGATCGGCGAAACGCTCTATATCGCCGCGCAGGGCAACCGGATCGCGGAGAAGGTCGAGGCGGTCAAGGGTTCGCTCTGGATGACCGCAGAGGACTGGTCGCGCTCGTGGAAGCCTTGGCTGCGCGGCACGTTGATCGGTTTCCCGATCGGCGCGATGCCGGCTGGCGGCGCCGAAATCGGCACGTTCCTCTCCTATGCGACCGAAAAGCGGCTGGCGAAAAACCCGGAAGAGTTCGGCCATGGCGCAATCGAAGGCGTGGCCGGTCCCGAGGCGGCGAACAACGCCTCGGCCGCCGGCACGCTGGTGCCGCTTCTGACACTCGGCCTGCCGACGACGGCGACGGCGGCGATCATGCTCGCCGGCTTCCAGCAATACGGCTTGCAGCCGGGGCCGCTGCTGTTTGCCACCAATCCGCAGCTCGTCTGGGGACTGATCGCCAGCCTGCTCATCGCCAATGCGATGCTTTTGGTGCTGAACCTGCCGATGATCGGGCTCTGGGTGCGGTTGCTGACCATTCCAAAGCCGTGGCTCTATGCCGGCATCCTGCTGTTTGCGACGCTTGGGACAATCGGCGCCAATCCATCCGTGTTCGAGCTCGGCATGCTGCTCACTTTTGGCCTGCTCGGCTATGTGATGCGGCTCTTCGGCTATCCGATCGCGCCTACCGTCGTCGGCCTGATCCTCGGGCCGCTTGCCGAACAGCAGCTGCGCCGGGCGCTGGCGATCAGCCAGGGCGATGTCACGACGCTGGTGATGTCGCCGATCGCGGCGGGTCTGCTCATCGTTGCAGCCGCCGCCTTCCTCATCCCGCTGATTCTGCGGCTGCGTGGCAGAGGCCAGGTACTGTCGCAACTGGCGGCAAACGAAGACTAGCGCATCGGCCCGAAATCGGAATCGATTTTCGGAAAGCACGATGCGCAGATTTCAAAATGTTAGATCGTCCTTTGTGCGTCCGAAAGGACGCACGGCGCTCTAAGAAGAAAAAGACGACCCACCCCCTCCCTCGAGGCCGGCCATGGAGACATGTGCCGGCCTGCTGTTTTTTGCATGGCTGAGGTGATTTTCTGAGCATTGTGGAGGTCTGTGCGCGATGCCATCTATGAGTGGTCAATCATAGAGCAAAAGGAAAAGGACAATGTCCGCACTCCGCAATTCAATCCGTACGGGCTTCTTTGGCCGCGCATTCGCCGTCCTTGGTGCTGCAAACGCGGTCAGCGCCGCCGTTGAAGCAGGCCGTCGCCCGCGTGCCGGCGACCTCAGGGAGCTCGGTATCGACCCAGCCTCCTTCGGTCAGGTCTCCCGCTAACACCTGCAAGCCATGCATGCATGAATTAGCCCGCAACCGGATGGTCGCGGGCTTTATTTTTATCCCTATGGGTGCCGCCCAGCGGCTTGCATTGTCAGGCGTGAAGTTCCTCCTGCCGGGCGACGTGACCCTCGACCTTTTCGCGCCTGTTGTGGCGGATGGATGACCAGAGGGACAGGCCGATCAGCGCCGCGCCGCCGAGGCCGGTGATGACTTCGGGGATGTGCACCATCGTCTGCGCATACATGATCACCGAGAGGATCAGGATGGCGTAGAAGGCGCCATGTTCGAGATAGCGGTATTCGGCAAGCGTTCCCTTCTCCACCAGCATGATCGTCATCGAGCGCACGTACATGGCGCCGATGCCAAGGCCGATGGCGATGACGAAGAGGTTCTGCGTCAGCGCGAAGGCGCCGATGACGCCATCGAAGGAGAAGCTGGCGTCCAGCACCTCCAGATAGATGAAGGCGCCGAGGCCGCCCTTGGCGGCAGCACTCATCGTCTGCTGCGAGGCATCGAGCAGCCCGCCGACCACCTCGACCGCGAGGAAGGTAAGCAGGCCGTAGATGGCGCAATGGACGAAGACGGTGGCTTCCTCGCCGCCGATCAGCCAGGAGAAAACCAGCATCAGCGCCAACACGAAGGCGATCTCGATACCCTTGATGGTGGCGGAACGCGCCATCATCTTTTCAAGACCGCCAATCCAGTGCACCTGCTTCTCGTGATTGAAGAAGTAGTTGAGCCCGACCATCATCAGGAAGGTGCCGCCGAAGGCTGCGATCGGCAGATGCGCGTCGTTCATGATGCGGGCATATTCGGCCGGCTCGCGGGCGGCAAGCACCAGAGCATCCCAGGGGCCGATCTGTGCCGCGATCGCGACGATCGCCAGCGGGAAGACGATGCGCATGCCGAAGACGGCGATGATGATGCCCCAGGTGAGGAAGCGCTTCTGCCAGACCGGCGTCATCTCCTTCAGCTTGTTGGCGTTGACGATGGCATTGTCGAAGGAAAGCGAGATCTCCAGCACTGCAAGCACCGTGCAGATGAAGAAGACGGTTGCCATGCCGCCGATGGTGCCAGTCGTCTGCCAGCCGAGCACGGCGCCGAGAACGAGGCCGAGGGCAGTAACGATGAAAGCCCAGCGGAAATAGCTGAGCGAAGATTTATGGGTCACGGACTGGTTCATGGCCGCACCTCGCAGCCGCAAATCGCATTGAAGAGGGGTGATATATTGGAAAAACGCGACATGCCATAACGGGCATGCGGGTCAGGCATGGTGAGCTTGTTCATCGATGAAAAATCCGCCGGCTAAGCTGCAGGCGGTACCGACATCACGAGAGCGCCGTAAAAACTCTCGCCAGAGGGGCCCGGCACCAAAGTTCCCCCGTCAGCCGATGTCTGGAAGGCTGCAGGATAGGCTCTAGGTAATGAGCTTCCCGGGCCAGTCAAGGCCGACAGGCATATCGAGATTGGGTAATTTTTTTTGGAACCATCTTGATGCCCGTCCGTTAGGCACTGTTGAGCTTAAAAAAGGAGGCCGATGATGCACACTTCGACCCATGTTCCCGACAAGCGCACGGAGGCGTCCGACCGCATGAAGCGGGCGAAGCCAAACCGCATGCAGAAGGCGCAGGTGCTGCCGCCGCATCATGTCGATCTGACCCTGACGCCCGGCGTCTATCACGACATTCACGTGCCCGCCCATGTTACCGGCGCAGACCTTTCCAAGGGTGGTCCCGACATTAAAGGCAATGCTGACACCAAGAAATAACGGATATTCCGGAGGCCTCTTTGGCGCTGACGGTAGATTTGAAACAGGGTGAGAAACATATGACGATCAACTTTGTGCCCCGCGAGATCTTCATCCGGCACGAAAGTGAATGGCAGGCCGTACGCGAGGCGGCGGACGAGCGCATCAATATCGGCATCGGCGAACGCCAGAAGCCGCTTTCGTCCATCGGCGGTACGGCATCGGTTGGGAAAAACGATCCTTCGGCCGCACGCTCCGAATGACCAGCAGACAGTCACGCTGATACGAACGCCCGGCATGATGCCGGGCGTTTTGTTTTCTATTGATGGTCATCCCGATCGATACGCTGTCCGGAGTTAAAGCCGAATCGTTGCTCGAGCTTACCGAAAGCGAAGAGCACACAGATGGCGGCGAGCGTCGTGAAGAAGGCGATCGGCCAATAGCCGAAGCCCATGGCGAGGCCGATCGCGCCGGAGAGCCACATGCCGGCGCCCGTCGTCAGCCCGTGCACCCGACCTCTGGCAAAGACGATCATGCCGGCGGCAAGGAAAGCGACGCCGGCGGTTACGGCTTCGATGACACGCAGCGGATCGATACGCACCTGCTCGTCATCGGCGAAACCCGGCATGTGCACGGCCTCGATCGAGATGATGGCAAAGAGGGCCGCGGCAAGACTGATCAGAATATGGGTGCGGAAGCCTGCCGGGCGGTCGCGTGCTTCGCGCTCGAAGCCGATCAGTGCGCCGAAGACGATGGCGCCGAGCAGACGGGCGAAGATGACCGGATAGTGGATGCGCGACGCCGGTATCATGTCGGCGATGATGAGATCCATGGATTTTTCCCCTAGAATAGATGGAATTTTTCGCTGGCTAACGTGTAAGCCCGGAATTTGTTCAGCTTTTTCCTCGTCGTGTGTTTCAGGCGCCGCACAGGCCCCGCCGGTGCGCCCCGGCGCTTTCCTGTCATTGGAGGAAAAGATCGCCGAACCAGGCATCATCCTGTCGCCGCGCCAACCTTTCGGAAAGGATTGGGCAGCGATAATCCCGGCCTCACGGGAATCGGACAGATGGCCAAGACAGCGACACGCGGCCGCCGCAAGGCGCCGGCCAGAGGAAAGAGCAAAGCGCGCAGCAGCGGTGGCGGATTGCTGCCCTGGGCGGTGATCGGCATTGCCGCGATCGGCGGCATCGTCGCTCACGACCATTGGAAGAGCATCCAGCCGATGCTTGCAAGGCAATCGGCGCCGATCACGCGGGAAACGGCGGAGCCGAAACCCCTCGTCAGGAAGGACGTGCCTCCGAAGCAGGTGGCGCTTGCCGCACCCATGCCGAAAGCCGTATCGCCGGTGCCACAGTCGCAGCCGCTGCCGCCGGCCGCGATCCCGACGCCGATGATCCAGCCGATAAAAGCAGTGCCGTCCCCGGCCTCTCCTGCCGTTTCGGAAACCGGGACAGTCGCCTTCGGTTATTGCGGGCAGGGCGCCCACATCAATTGCGTCGGCGACGGCGGTGTCTTCTGGTACAAGGGCGAGAAGATCGTGATCGCCGACATGGCAAGCCCTGTCGTCGACCAGGCCCGCTGTGACGGCGAACGCAGGGTGGCCTTTGCCGCCAAGTCACGGCTGCTGGCACTTCTGAACGCTGGACCCTTCACGATGAATGCCGCGGGCAAGACCGAGTCCTCAGGCGCGCCGCGCGTCGTCTCGCGCGACGGGCGCTCTTTCGGCGCGCAACTGATCAATGAGGGACTGGCACGCAAGCCGGGGGCTGCCGGTAGCGCCTGGTGCGCCTGACGGCAATTCAAAATGCTACAGCGTCCTTTGCGCGTCTGAAAAGACGCGCGGCGCTGTAGAGCATTTCCATTCTCGAATGCACGGAAACGCTCTCGCTTTGTTTTCAGGCGATTCCCGACGCAAAACCGCTGCGCAGTTTTGCTGGAGTTGCTCTGGCTATTTGCCTTTTTTCACCAGCTTGCCGCCGGTGCGGAAGCTGCCGGTGAAGGAGGAATCCTTGCTTTCTGCGGTGCATTCGATCGCAATCGGCTTACCGGCATAGGGATTGCCGAAGGTGCAGAAGCCGGCAACCTTGACCTCCCCGGTCATCTTGTTGCCGACACCCGTGGTGACGAGGCTGAGCGGCAGGCGGGCATTGCCGTTGGAGGCGGGCTTGATGCCGCCGCCGTCGCCCTGGAAGCCGAGCGCCTTGCCATCCGAAGTGAAGATGAAGGTCACCAGGCCATTGACCAGGGTGACGCTGGCAAGCTCGTTCTTGCAGCCCTTGGTGGCGTCGAACTTGGCGACAACAAGCTTGGCGCATTTGCCGGAAAGCGTGATGACGCCAGGCGCGCCGGGAAAGGTCTCGGCGGGTGCGGCTGGCGCGGCAGAGGCCGGCAAGGCGAAGGCAGCGGAAAAAATTGCGGCGGCGGCAAGCGCGGATAACTTCATTTCGATTTCAAAACCCCATGTCCTGTCGAGGCGAATCACCACCTCATGCTCGGTTCGCCATGGCATGGCTCTGTGTCCGAATTTGGCTCCGTTATTCCAGAGGCACAAAAATTTCGTCGGCCGCCGGGCGGGCTCGGCGATCGGCGGCAGGTGAGTCAAAAGTTGGTTGAGCCTGCTGGTTACAGGGTCCAGCAATGACATAGGCTGCCGGACATCGGCAACGAACCGATGTGACGCGACAGTAGCTAGGCGCTCATCGCGCGCCTGCCATCTTGGACGCACTTCTGGCCAAGGGGAATGGGCCCAGGCAGGGAAGTCCAGGCCCATTCTTTCCCGATCGGAGGTCAGTCAGATCAGGAATTTATAGCTGCCGGTCCAGAGCGTGATGCCGAAAAGTGTAGGCGGTTTTCGGACGACATCCTGTTCTAGCCGGCAGCCTTTTATCAGAACGCGCGCTGCAGGCGGAAATAGCCCGAGGTTACGTCTTCAGCATTGTCCGGATCGAGGTACTGAACCGAAACTTTTGCCGAGAGGTTTTCAACGATCTGGTAGTCGATCGTTACACCGGCCTTCCAGGCGTTAACGTCGTCGTTGAACTCGCCAGCAGTGATGCCGTAGTTGTCGTAGTACTGAACAGCCGGGGTGATCTTCAGCTTGTCGGTCGCCTTGATGGCGTATTCAGCAGCGATGGCCCACTCAGCCTTGTTGTAATAGGCGTTCGGGTTGGTCGCGTAGACGACTGCGAGGCCGAGCGTGCCCGGACCAACAGCAACCGTACCCATGGCGCGGACGGCACCTTCTTCGTTGTCGGTGTCGTAACCAGCAGTGATCTGGTAGCTGAATGCTCCAGCCTTGCCGCCGAGACCAACTGCAACGCCGAAGTTGTTAGCGGTTTCGCCATCATAGAACGGGCTGTCTTCCAGCTCGTCAACGCTGATGCCAGCGTAGAAGGCGTCGGTTTCGTACTGATAGCGGATAGAGTTATGCAGCGTTACCGGAGAACCGATATCGTCCGTTTCGCCGGAGAGACCATCGTCCCACCAGGAGTAAAAGAGACCAGCGCGGAAACCTGCGATGTCGATGTAAGCAGAGTCCAGCTGGGCCTTCTGGGCAGAAGCGTTGTCAGCATTGAACTGCATGACGATGACGCCGGTCAGCGGACCATATTCGGTGTCGCTCTTGGCCGTAAACTGAACCTGACCGCGCGTACGGGCATCCCAGTCCGAGTCGTTGGCGACAGAACCACCGCCGGCGGCGCCGATCGAGCTGGCGTGCGGAGCCACGTCAACCTGGAAACGAACGTAACCGTTGATCTTGAGGCAGGTTTCGGTGCCCGGGATGTAGAAGTAGCCGGTGCCGTAAGCGTCGCAGACGCGAACGTATTCAACCGGTTCCGGTTCGGCAGCAACGATAGCGTCAGCTGCCTGAGCGCCGGATACTGCTGCAAGTGCAGCAGCGGAGCCGAGAAGAAGGCTCTTGATGTTCATGGAATAACCTCCAGTTCAGATGCAAGAGGATGAAGACCGTCTGCGCTCGGCAGTCCCTACGTGTCTTCACCCCGTGTGACCGAAGCGGCACCTTTTTGGCTCGGTGCCTGCCTCGCCGCGGAAGTTACATAAGGGATGTTGCGCCGCAATAACGATATCAATCATGACAGAAGGATGTCGTGGCTATGTTGCTGAAATCACACGCATTTTGTCATAATCCCGTCATCTGTCCGTCACAAAACCGCGCTTCCGGACAGGTGGGCAACGAGGGGCTGAATGTTCAGCAGCGGTATGCAATTGAGGCTCGAATGAGCGTGTCCTCATATGTGAACACGCCGTAACAGCCATCTGCGCGAGTCGGAGGAAGGCCAGGCGACCGCCAGGGTCTGCCGGGGGTATGCCGATATTGGCCCCAGGTTCTAATGGGCAGTGATCGGTGGCTGACAATACGTCGCCTCGACGGGAAGCGAGAAGATCTGGCACGCACTTTTTCTGGAATTGCTCAATTTGCCCTTTTTCACCAGCTGCAGGCGGCCGCCTGGGCATCGAACGGGCAGAGCCGTCGTCTCACTCGGGATTTTTGAAATCGTCCCATAGCACCGCTACCCCAGCCGCGAAGATCGTGATCGGAATCAGCCAAAACTTGATGCTAAGGGGTTCGACGACATGAAACTGCATATAACCGAAACCGAGGAGGCCAGCTGCAACCAGGGCGAGACCGAGGATTATGGATATCGCTTTCCGTGTCCGCGTCCTTTGCGTCATATGTCCCCCTATTTCCCCAGTGTGGGGCTATCCCACAGCCATTGAATCCGGCCCGGATCATGGTCGCGGACCAATCACGCGCAAGCCCTCGCTCCGCAAAGCGCTGGATCTGGAGCGCGTGCCAGGCTCAGGAAGCAGAAAATCCCCAAAGCGGGGATTTGTCAACAATGTCAGGGAGATCGGATGGTGGGCGTGACAGGGATTGAACCTGTGACCCCTACGATGTCAACGTAGTGCTCTCCCGCTGAGCTACACGCCCATCCGATGGCGGCGCATAGATCACAAAACCTTCGGAGCCGTCAATAGGCTTTTTTCAGTTTTGTGACGCGCCGTCCTGCAAGCCTTACGCGGCAAGCATCTTGTTGACCTCATCGACGAGATCGCGCAGGTGAAAAGGCTTCGAAAGGACCTTGGCATCCTTCGGCGCCTTCGAATCGGGGTTCAGCGCCACGGCGGCAAAACCGGTGATGAACATCACCTTCAGGTCGGGGTCGAGCTCGGTGGCGCGTCGCGCCAGCTCGATGCCGTCCATCTCGGGCATGACGATATCGGTCAGCAGCAGGGAAAACGGCTCCTCGCGCAGCCGGTCATAGGCGCTGGCGCCATTGTCATAGGAAAGGACCTTGTAGCCGGCCTTTTCGAGCGCTTTCACCAGGAAGCGGCGCATGTCGTTGTCGTCTTCGGCGAGAAGTATCTTCTGAGTCATCAATCCAGACCGCGATCCATAGGTTTTTGGTGGGCTGCCAGCCGTTTACACTAGTCTTTACCCGGTAAACAACCGGTGAATTGTCTGTGCGTGACCGCCATCCCTCCTACATAGTATGGACTTGCGGCCGGGCAACTGGCAACATGGGCCAAGCAGTCAGTTCATGACATGGTAAAGAGGGCCGAAAGTGCCGGAAATACGCGAATACGAGCTTTTTGAGGTCCATGAGCCCGTGTCGCAGACCATTCCTTTCGTCTACAACTCCCCCCATAGCGGCCGCATTTATCCACCGGAATTTATCGCTCAGTCCAGGCTTGAGGGCATCGCCATCCGCCGTTCCGAGGATCACTATGTCGACGAGCTCTTCGGCTCGGCCGTCGCACTCGGTGCGCCGCTTCTGGCAGCCAACTTCCCGCGCGCCTATCTCGACGTCAATCGCGAGCCTTACGAGCTCGATCCGCGGATGTTCGACGGGTTGCTGCCGCCCTATGCCAATGTCAATTCGCTCAGGGTCGCCGGCGGGCTCGGCACCATTCCGCGCATCGTCGCCGAGAATATGGAGATCTATGCGCGGCGCCTGCCGGTGCAGGAGGGGCTCGACCGCGTTGAGGCGGTTTACAAGCCCTATCATGCGGCGCTGCGCCGGCTGATCGCGCGAACGCATGTGCAGTTCGGCTTCGGCGTGCTGATCGACTGCCACTCGATGCCCGGCAATGTGCGCGTTGCCGGCAGCACTGCGCGACCTGATTTCATCATTGGTGATCGCTACGGCACCAGCGCTTCGGCTGAACTTTCGCGCGCGGCCATCGCCATCCTCGAGGAAATGGGTTTTGCTGCGATCCGCAACAAGCCCTATGCCGGCGGCTTCATCACCGAACATTACGGCCGGCCTTCGCGCGGACTGCACGCGTTGCAGATCGAGGTGAACCGGGCGATCTACGTCGATGAGCTGACTCTGGAGAAACGCGAGGATTTCGCTGCGGTGGCTGATGCGGTCACGGACTTCATGCAGCAGATGGCGGAATATGTTGAGAAATTTGCCGGCGAGCGGGCGCTGGCCGCCGAATAGCTCTCTTTTTCGATGTCGCTGACGTCTGGCCTTCGTCTTCCCGGCCAAAAAAAACCGCGCTTGTGAGCGCGGCTAAGTCTAGGGAGGAAACACCCAAGGAGGGTATTTACAGTCAGAAGACTGTATGGAGACGCTACTATTGCATTGCACAAATGTCAAGCAATATATTGCGCTGCGATATCTTTGGGCAGTTTGAGCCAAATTGCCTGCTGCGTTTGCATTCCCGTTGCTTTTCGCTATGAAAAGCGCCATTCCCGCCAGCCAAACGGATCCATCATGTTTCCTGACCGTTCGTTTTTCAACCGCCTGGCGGAAGCCGCCCGAGCCGAGACGCTGCCGCGCTTCCGCTCCGGCCTCGATGTCACGAACAAGCTTTCCTCCGGTTTCGATCCGGTGACGGAAGGTGACCGGGCGGCCGAACTCGCCATCCGGGCGCTGATCGAGGAGAGTTTCCCCGGCCACGGCATTCTCGGCGAGGAACATGGCAATGTCGGGCTCGACCGCGAGTATGTCTGGGTGATCGATCCGATCGACGGCACGCGCGCCTTCATCTCCGGTGTGCCGGTGTGGGGAACGCTGATCGGCCTGCAGAGGGATGGCAGGGCGATCATGGGCATGATCGAGCAACCCTTTACCGGCGAGCGCTATTTCGCCGACCAGAACGGCTCGATCTATACCGGGCCGGAGGGCGAGCGGCGGCTGGCGACGCGCCAGTGTGATGCGCTTTCGAACGCCATCCTGTTCACCACCTCGCCGCATCTCTTTGCCGGCGAGGAGATGGAGAAATACCGCGAGATCGAGAGCCAGGTACGGCTCTTCCGCTACGGCTGCGACTGCTATGCCTATGCGCTGCTTGCCGCCGGCCATATCGATCTCGTCATCGAAAACAGTCTGAAACCCTATGACGTCGGCGGCATCATTCCCGTCATCGAGGGAGCGGGCGGCATCATCACCACCTGGGACGGCGGACGGCCTGAGAACGGCGGCTCGATCATCGCCGCCGGCAGCCGGGCGGTCTACGAACAGGCGATCGCCGTTCTGCAGCGGTGATCCCGATCGGCAGCGCTGGCCGGTCATGTGCCGAGAGCGGCGACGTCCTGGTTTTCTTCGGCATCGCTGCCGGGAATGAAGGCGTGGAAGGCCGCAAGGGCGGCAGCGCGGTAGATATCGCGCTCCTGGAAGATCTCGTGGCGGGCGCCGTTGATCGGCACCAGCTGGCCGGCGCGGAAATAACGTGAGAGCCGCTCCTGCGCCGTGTAGGGCACGACACCGTCGCGCGTCGGGGCGATGACGATGGTCGGGATGGTGATCGAAAAGAGATGGTAGGGCGAGGTAACCCGGTCCATCGTGCGAAAGGCCTCGATCAGCCAGCGGGCCGTCGGCGGCCCGAGCGTCAGTTCCGGATGAGCCTTCATCATCGCGACATTGCGCTCGAACCGGTGTTCGTCCGAGGTCAGCGGATTGTCGCTGAAGTTCGGCTCCTTCAGTTTCGAGGTCAGCGGCAGAAAGCCGAGGCCAACAGCGGTCAGCGTGCCGGCAAGAGCGCGGATGACGCGAGGCGAGGCCGATTGGCCGGTCAGGCCGATGAAGGGCGCCGACAGCACCATGCGATCGATACGGGTGGTGAGATAGGGCGCGGCCGACAGCGCAATCAGGCCGCCTGTCGAATGCGCGAGCAGATAGAAGGGCAGGCGGGTATCCGGCAGCACCACCTTTTCGAGGAAGGTGTCGAGATCACGCTCGTAATCGACGAAGCGGCGGATGTGGCCGTGGTTGCGGCTCTTCAGCAGCCGCTGCGAACCGCCCTGGCCGCGCATATCGAAGGTCGCGACCCAGAGGCCCTTGGCCGTCAGGTCGCGGATCGTCTCGAAATATTTCTCGATATATTCGTTGCGGCCATGCAGGATGACGACCGTGCCCTTGGCGACCAGAGCGCTCGAGCGGAAGACGGCGTAACGCAGCTGGTGGCCGTCATGGGTTTCGAAGAACCCCTCCGTGCGGTTTTCCGGGGCGGGATTGTCGGGCGTCGAATAGAGAACCTGATCCATGACTTTGCCAATGCGCCGCTGCTGACTGCTTCGCCTTCAGGGATAGCGCACGGCATCCGGATTGGAAAGCGGTGGCGCCCGCAAGGCTGGCTGCAGGAAAAGGGCCGGCAGGAGCATGAGGGTGCTCGCGGCCGGCCGAAGTTGAGGCTGAAGAAGAAGGGACGATGCACTTCAGCCATCGGGACCAGATTCACCCGACGCCGAAATTCCTAGGCGAATGCGCCTGAACGCGCTCCGAACCGGTCGTTCATGCGGGGTTCACGGGCCGATCAAGGTGATTCCGGAAAGGTCTTGAACTCCTCGAATCCCATCACCATCTCCTTTCTGCGGGTGCCGAACAGGGCCTGCGCAACCGTCCCAAGGCCGCCAAAGATGGGGTCTCAGGGGCATTTCATCGCAACACGTCGCTTCCACAGGAGGACATCATGCGTCACGTAGACTTCTCTCCCCTTTATCGTTCGACCGTCGGTTTCGACCGGCTCTTCACCATGCTCGACAGCCTTGCCCAGCCGGAGCAGGCGCAGACCTATCCGCCCTATAATATCGAGCGCACCGGTGAAAACACCTACCGCATCACCATGGCGGTTGCCGGTTTCGACGAGACCGAACTTTCGATCGAAGCCCATGCCCATGTCCTGTCCGTGAAGGGTGAAAAGAACGAGGAACCTGCCGAAAGCGGCGAATTCCTCTACCGCGGCATTGCCAAGCGCGCCTTCGAGCGCCGCTTCCAGCTTGCCGACCATGTCGAGGTGACCGCCGCTTCGCTGAAGAACGGCCTGCTGCACATCGACCTTCTGCGCAATATTCCCGAGGCCATGAAGCCCCGCAAGATTACGATTGCTGCAGAACCGGTCGAGGCTCCGAAGGCCATCGAAGCGCAGATCATCAACGGCTAATCAGATCCTTATCGGATAAAATGAACGGCGCTCTTCTGGGCGCCGTTTTTCTATTGCGGCTTGAAGCGCGTCGCGATCTTTCAGATTCGCTCATCGCGCTTTCGCTCCTTATTTTTACGCATGTCGTTGTCGCAAAACCGCTGCACAGTTTTGCGCGACATGCTTCATGCCGGGCTGGCGGCTTCGTCGATTTCCTTGTCCGTTGCACGGCGGGCCGCGGCGGCGGCGTATTTCTGGGCGATGACGGCGCAGACCATCAGCTGGATCTGGTGGAACAGCATCAGCGGCAGCACGATCGCGCCGATCGACTGGCCGGCGAAGATGACGTTCGCCATCGGTACGCCGCTCGCGAGGCTCTTCTTCGAGCCGCAGAAGGTGATGGTGATCTCGTCGGCCTTGTTGAAGCCCAGCCAGCGGCTGCCGAACATCGTCAGCACCAGGACAATCGCCAGCAAAACCATGTCGGCGACGATGACGACGGCGATATCGGCGATCGAAAAGGTGTGCCACAGGCCCTCGACGACCGCCGTGCTGAAGGCGAGATAGACGACCATCAGGATCGAGCCGCGGTCGACAGGCATCAGGATCTTCTTCTTGGCGCGGATCCAGTCGCCGATCCAGGGCTGCAGGATCTGGCCGACAATGAAGGGGGCAAGCAGCTGCAGCAGGATCTGCTCTAATGCATCGAAGGAGAAGCCGCCATGGCCGCCGACGGAAAACAGCAGGCCGACGAGCAGCGGTGTCAGGAACATGCCGAAAATGTTGGATGCCGAGGCCGAGCAGATGGCGGCCGGTACGTTGCCGCCCGCCATCGAGGTGAAGGCAATCGACGACTGCACCGTCGACGGCAGCACGCAGAGGAAGAGGATGCCGAGATAAAGCGGCTGCGGCAGGATCGTGTCGGGGATCAGCCCGAGCGCCATGCCGAGCAGCGGGAAAATGCCGAAGGTGGTCAGCAGGATGACGAGATGCAGGCGCCAGTGCAGCAGGCCTGATATGACGACGTCGCGCGACAGGCGCGCGCCATGCAGGAAGAACAGCAGCGCGATGGCAAGGTCAGTGGCGATACCGAAATAATCCGCGAATGTGCCGCTTGCCGGCAGCAGCGACGCGAGGATGACGGTGCAGACGAGCAGGATGGTGAATGTATCGGGCAGAAAGCGGCGCATGGCGATCTCGCGGCGTGATAAAACAGTCATTGTTCTGTCGTCCATTATGATCCAGGATGCAAGGAATAACAGTTATCGAGAATATGGATCATGCTGGACCTTTCGCAATTGCGCAGTTTCGTCGCCGTCGAGCAGATGGGCAGTTTCACGCTCGCCGCAGAAAGGCTCGGCCTCGGGCAGTCGACGGTCAGCCAGCACATCCAGCGGCTGGAGACGGCGCTCGGGCGCAGGCTGCTGGCGCGCGACACCCATAAGGTGATGTTGACCGGCGATGGCGAGGCACTGCTGTCGCATGCGCGCGCCATGCTTTCGATCGAGGGGCAGGTGCAGTCGCTGTTTAAGAGCAACAGCCTGCGCGGCAGTCTGCGGCTCGGCGTATCGGAGGATTTCGTCACCAGCCAGCTGCCGGCGGTGCTGGAGGATTTCGTGCGTTCGCATCCATCGGTCGACCTGGAACTGACGGTTGCGCTTTCCGGTGTGCTTTACGAGATGCAGGACAATGGCGAGATCGATCTGGTGCTCGCCAAGCGTCGGCTCGGCGATGCGCGCGGAAAACTCGTCTATCGCGAGCCGCTCGTCTGGCTGGCGCGCGATCCCGAGCGCGTGCTCGCCTCAGGGCCTCTGCCGCTGATCGCCTTTCCGCCGCCGAGCGTCACACGGGTGATCGCGCTCGAAGCGCTCGGGCGAAACAGGGTGCCGTGGCGGATCGTCTGCACCTGCGGCAGCCTGAGCGGGTTGACGGCAGCGGCGCGAGCCGGGATGGGCGTGCTGGTGCAGCCGCGCAGCATGGCACCATCAGGCCTGAAGGAGATCGCTGCGGGAAGACTTCCGGTGCTGGAGGACGTGGAATTCGTGCTGGTGCCGCGTAAGGGAGCCGACCAGGCACTGGTTTCAGCACTGTCGGAGGATATTCTGCAAAAGGTGAGGGGACTGAGGTCGGCGTGAATCCTTGCCCGTCACCGAACGGCCTGCCAAGCCGGCAGGCCTTTCGAGCAGGCGATCAGGCGGCCAGGCACTTCAAGAAGCCATCGACATCCGCTTCGGTGGTCGCGAAGCTGGTGACGAGACGGATCAGGGTTTCGCTTTCGGAAACGAGTTCGGGCGTTGCCGCCGGGACCGGCCACTCGTAAAATTTGGCCCGCTTTTCCTCCGCAATTTTTGCGGCACTTTTGCTGACCACAGCAAAGACTTCGTTGGATGCGGTCGGCCAGGCGAGGCGAGCCGAGTTGCTCGTGCCGATACCGGCGCGCAGCCGGTCGGCCATGCCGTTCGAATGACGGGCGAGATCGAGCCAGAGACCGTCTTCGAAATAGGCATCGAACTGGGCGGCGATGAAACGCGACTTGGAGAAGAGCTGGGCGGCGCGCTTGCGGATGAACGGCATTTCCCGGGCTTGATCCGGATTGAAGAAGATGATCGCTTCGGCACACCAGCAGCCGTTCTTGGTGCCGCCGAAGGACAGCATGTCGACGCCGCGCTTCCAGGTCATTTCGGCCGGGGTGGCGCCGAGTGCGACCAGGGCGTTGGCGAAGCGGGCGCCATCCATGTGGAGCGGTAGATTGCGCTTCCTTGATATGGCGGCGATCTCACCGATCTCCGGCAGGGAATAGACGGTGCCGATCTCGGTCGCCTGGGTGATGGTCACCGCGCTGGCGCGGCCGTGATGGACGGCGTCGTCGGGAAAGCTTGCGATCTTTGCAGAAAGCTTCGCCGGGTCGATCTTGCCGGCTTCGCCGTCAACGGCAACGAGGCGGGCGGCGCCGGAGAAAAATTCCGGCGCACCGCATTCATCCTCGATCACATGGGCCTCGGAATGGCAGAAGGTGATGCCGCCGGGGCGCTGGACGCTTGCCAGCGACAGCGAGTTGGCGGCCGTGCCGGTGGCGACGAAGAAGATCGAAACCTCACGCTCGAAGATCTCGGAAAAACGGGCTTCGACCTTTCTGTCGAGATCACCGGCGCCATAGGCGGCGGCAAAGCCGGTCGATTCCGTCAGCAGACGTTCGGCAATGGATTTGTGGGCGCCGGCCCAGTTATCGGAAGCAAAGAACATGTGGGAAACCGTGAGAAAGGAAGGGGGTGGCAAGTCCGCAGCGGACATTACGCCAAAGCTTCGCAGGATCAAGGTTGTCGCCTGCGACACATCACGGAAATTGAACTACGCAATCAATAAAAAAAATAAGACGGCGCAACGTAATTTTCTTTCGTCATCGCCGCTACCCAGGCAATCTTCCGTCGCAAATTGACGTTTTTTGACGGAGCGCTCTTGCAGAGCCGAATGCTTTCTGGCATAGAACTGATGAATTAGGACAGTGTTGCTGTCCTATTTTGGCCTTTATGACCGAAGAGGCGCCGAAAGCCCTGGAACAGACCGGCTTTCACGCTATAGTTCTTCCGAGCGTCAAGCCTCAAGGGCGGCGCGCGGAGGCGAATGGCAGGCGCGGAACGCGACGGTTTGCTTTCCTTTAAAGCAGATGTCTGCGGCCGATCTTCACAATGCAACAGCGCTGTCATGCGCCGAACCTATCTTCGGGTTGCGGCGCGGGACGAAAAGCCGCCCGCGGCCCCGCGGGCTTCGACAGGAGGAAAGATGATGACGAAGACGCCATCCATGGAAGTTGACCGGTTTGCTGCTGCAGAGCTGCGCGCGACGGCCAATATGTCCAAATCCGCCTCCGGCCTGCCGAAGAAACAGGGCCTCTACGATCCGCGCAACGAACATGATGCCTGCGGCGTCGGCTTCGTCGCGCATATGAAGGGCCAGAAGTCACACCAGATCGTCAAGGATGGCCTGTTCATCCTTGAAAACCTGACGCATCGCGGCGCCGTCGGCGCCGATCCGCTGATGGGTGACGGCGCCGGCATCCTGGTGCAGATCCCCGACCGTTTCTTCCGCGAGGAGATGGCCGAGCAGGGCATCACCCTGCCGCCGGTCGGCGCATATGGCGTCGGCCATATCTTCATGCCGCGCGATGAAAAGCAGATCGAGCACTTCAAGAAGGTGATCAAGGACGTCATCACCGAGGAAGGTCAGGTCTTCATCGGCTTCCGCGACGTGCCCGTCGACAATTCCTCGCTCTCCAAGGCGCCGGCCATTGCCGCAACCGAGCCGCACCATGTGCAGGTCTTCATCGGCGCCGGCGAGGATGCCGAAAACAACGACGAGTTCGAGCGTCGGCTGTTCACGCTGCGCAAGGTCATCTCCAACCGCATCTATGACGAGTTCGACGGCGAGGAGAGCAATTTCTATCCGGTGTCGCTGTCGTCGGCGACGGTGGTCTACAAGGGCATGTTCCTGGCCTATCAGGTCGGCGTCTATTACAAGGACCTGTCGGATCCGCGCTTCGAAAGCGCGGTCGCCCTGGTGCACCAGCGCTTCTCGACCAACACCTTCCCGTCGTGGAAGCTCGCGCATCCCTACCGCATGGTCGCTCATAACGGCGAGATCAACACGCTGCGCGGCAACGTCAACTGGATGGCGGCGCGCCAGGCCTCGGTCTCCTCGCCGCTGTTCGGCGAGGACATCTCCAAGCTCTGGCCGATCTCCTACGAGGGGCAGTCAGACACGGCCTGCTTCGACAACGCGCTCGAATTCCTGGTACGCGGCGGTTATTCGATGGCGCATGCCGTGATGATGCTGATCCCGGAGGCCTGGGCTGGCAACCAGTCGATGGCGGCAGAACGCAAGGCCTTCTACGAATATCATGCCGCGCTGATGGAGCCCTGGGACGGGCCGGCTGCCGTCGCCTTCACCGACGGCAAGCAGATCGGCGCGACGCTCGACCGCAACGGCCTGCGGCCAGCGCGCTACCTCGTCACCGATGACGACCGCGTCATCATGGCGTCCGAAGCCGGCGTGTTGCCGGTTCCGGAGGAGAAGATCATCCAGAAGTGGCGCCTGCAGCCGGGCAAGATGCTGCTGATCGATATGGAAGAAGGCCGCATCATCTCCGACGACGAGGTGAAGTCGCAGCTTGCGACGGCGCATCCCTATCGCAGCTGGCTCAACCGCACCCAGCTGATCCTCGAAGACCTGAAGCCGGTGGAGCCGCGGGCGCTGCGCCGCGACGTGTCGCTGCTCGACCGCCAGCAGGCCTTCGGCTACACGCTCGAGGATACACGCATCCTGATGTCGCCGATGGCGACGACCGGCCAGGAGGCGATCGGCTCGATGGGCACGGATACGCCGATCTCGGCGATGTCGGAAAAGCCGAAGCTGCTCTACACCTATTTCAAGCAGAACTTCGCGCAGGTGACCAACCCGCCGATCGACCCGATCCGCGAGGAACTGGTCATGAGCCTGGTTTCCTTCATCGGGCCGCGGCCGAACATTCTCGACCACGAGGGCGCGGCGAACGCCAAGCGGCTCGAGGTTCGCCAGCCGATCCTGACCAATGGCGATCTCGAGAAAATCCGTTCGATCGGCCATACCGAAGATCGTTTTGACACCAAGACGCTCGATTTCACCTATGATATCGAGCGTGGCGCCGAAGGCATGCCCGAGATGCTCGACCGGCTCTGCGAGCGCGCGGAAGCGGCCGTCAAGGGCGGCTACAACATCATCGTGCTCTCCGACCGCCAGATCGGGCCGGACCGGATCGCCATTCCGGCACTGCTGGCGACGGCTGCCGTGCACCATCACCTGATCCGCAAGGGGCTGCGCACCTCGGTCGGTCTCGTTGTCGAGACCGGCGAACCGCGCGAGGTTCATCATTTCTGCCTGCTCGCCGGCTACGGCGCCGAGGCGATCAACCCCTATCTCGCCTTCGACACGCTGCTCGACATGCATGCCAAGGGCGAATTCCCGAAGGAAGTGGATGCTTCCGAAGTTGTCTACCGCTACATCAAGGCAGTCGGCAAAGGCATCCTCAAGGTTATGTCGAAGATGGGCATCTCGACCTACCAGTCCTATTGCGGCGCGCAGATCTTCGATGCGATCGGCCTGCAGTCGGAACTGATCGACAAGTATTTCTTCGGAACCGCGACGATGATCGAAGGCGTCGGCCTCGAGGCGATCGCCGCAGAAACCGTCGCCCGCCATAACGCTGCCTTCGGCACCGATCCGCTTCTTGCCACGACGCTCGACATCGGCGGCGAATATGCCTACCGCATGCGCGGCGAAAGCCATGCCTGGACGCCGGATGCGGTCGCCGCCCTTCAGCATGCCGTGCGTGGCAATGCCGAGGATCGCTACCGCGAATTCGCCGATATGGTGAACAATTCGGCGCTGCGCATGAACACGATCCGCGGGCTCTTCAAGATGAAGAGCGCCGAGGCGCTCGGCCGCAAGCCGATATCGATCGACGAGGTCGAGCCGGCCGCCGATATCGTCAGGCGTTTCTCGACGGGGGCGATGTCCTTCGGCTCGATTTCCAGGGAGGCGCATACGACGCTGGCGATCGCCATGAACCGGATCGGCGGCAAGTCGAACACCGGCGAGGGCGGCGAGGAATCCGACCGCTACATGCCGCTGGCCGATGGTTCGATGAACCCGGAACGTTCGGCGATCAAGCAGATTGCGTCGGGCCGCTTCGGGGTGACCACCGAATATCTCGTCAATGCCGACGTGCTGCAGATCAAGGTGGCGCAAGGCGCCAAGCCTGGCGAAGGCGGTCAGCTGCCGGGTCACAAGGTTGACGCGACCGTTGCCAAGACCCGCCATTCGACACCGGGTGTCGGCCTGATTTCGCCGCCGCCGCACCACGACATCTATTCCATCGAAGATCTGGCGCAGCTGATCTACGATCTGAAGAACGTCAACCCGACCGCCGATGTTTCAGTCAAGCTCGTCTCTGAAGTCGGCGTCGGCACGGTTGCCGCCGGTGTCGCCAAGGCACGCGCCGACCACATCACGGTCGCCGGCTTCGACGGCGGCACGGGTGCGTCGCCGCTGACGTCGCTCAAACATGCCGGCAGCCCTTGGGAAATCGGCCTTGCCGAGACCCAGCAGACGCTGGTGCTGAACGGGCTGCGCTCGCGCGTCGCCCTGCAGGTGGATGGCGGGCTGAAGACCGGCCGCGACGTCATCATCGGGGCGCTGCTTGGAGCCGACGAGTTCGGCTTTGCCACCGCGCCGCTGATTGCCGCCGGCTGCATCATGATGCGCAAGTGCCATCTCAACACCTGTCCGGTGGGTGTGGCGACCCAGGATCCGGTGCTGCGCAAGCGCTTCAAGGGCGCGCCGGAGCACGTCATCAACTATTTCTTCTTCGTCGCCAACGAAGTGCGCGAAATCCTCGCCTCACTCGGGTTCACCCGGCTTGACGAGATCATCGGCGCCTCGGAGCTTCTGGAGAAGGACGAGATGCTGAACCACTGGAAGGCGAAGGGCCTCGATTTCAGCCGTATCTTCCACAAGGTCGACGCTCCCAAGGAAGAGACCTTCTGGACGAGCCGGCAGAAGCACCCGATCGACGACATTCTCGACCGCGTGCTGATCGAGCAGGCGCAGCCGGCACTGACGGCCAAGACGCCCGTCGCCTTCGAGGTCGGCATCAAGAACGTCGACCGGTCGGCGGGAGCAATGCTTTCCGGCGAGGTCGCCAAGCGCTTCCGCCATCGCGGACTGAAGGAAGACACGATCAATGTGACGCTTCGCGGCACGGCGGGGCAGAGCTTCGGCGCCTTCTTGGCGCGCGGCGTCACCTTCAACCTGATCGGCGACGGCAACGACTATGTCGGCAAGGGCCTTTCAGGCGGCAAGATCATCATCCGGCCGCCGGAGAATTCGAGGATCGTGGCCGAGGACTCGATCATCGTCGGCAACACCGTGCTTTATGGTGCGACCGAGGGCGAATGCTATTTCCGCGGTGTGGCAGGCGAACGTTTCGCCGTGCGCAATTCGGGCGCGATCGCCATCGTCGAGGGTGTCGGCGACCATGGCTGCGAATACATGACCGGTGGCGTTGTCGTCGTGCTTGGCGCCACGGGCCGCAACTTCGCGGCCGGCATGTCCGGCGGTGTCGCCTACGTGCTCGATGAGACCGGCGATTTCGCCAGCCGCTGCAACATGGCGATGGTCGAGCTCGAGCCGGTGCCCGAGGAGGACGACATGCTGGAGAAGCTGCATCATCACGGTGGTGACCTCATGCACAAGGGACGCGTCGACGTCTCTGGCGACATGACGCGCCATGACGAGGAGCGCCTCTACCAACTGATCTCCAACCATCTGCACTATACGGGCTCGGCCCGCGCCACGCAGATCCTCGACAACTGGGCCGACTACCGTCCGAAGTTCCGCAAGGTCATGCCGGTCGAATACCGTCGGGCGCTCGAGGAAATGGAGCGCAGCCGGATGGGCATCGCCGCAGAATGAATTGCACCGGGACATCCGTCACCAGCTGACTGCAGGTGACGGATGACGAAAATATCTCAATGACCCGTGACGATCATACCGACGGCGAAGGCTGTTCAGATCGCACGGATGTCTTGCAGGGGATATGGTCCAATGACGGTCAAGACAAGCAACTTGCCCCGGGTACCGGGACTGACGATAGACAGATTGGCTGCGGTGAGGCGGTCATGAGGGTAAGGGACGAAAACATGGGTAAGGTAACAGGGTTTCTGGAAATCGACCGGCAGGTGGCGAAATACCAGCCGGCGTCGGATCGTATCCGCCATTTCCGCGAGTTCACGATCCCGATGTCGGACCCGGAAGTGCAGAAACAGGCCGCGCGCTGCATGGACTGTGGCATCCCCTATTGCCACGGCCCGACCGGTTGCCCTGTTCACAACCAGATTCCCGATTGGAACGACCTCGTCTACAACAACAACTGGGAAGCGGCGATCCAGAACCTGCATTCCACCAACAACTTCCCCGAGTTTACCGGTCGCGTCTGCCCGGCGCCCTGCGAGGAAGCCTGCACGTTGAATCTCGAGGATGCGCCGGTTGCCATCAAGACGGTCGAACAGGCGATCGCCGACAAGGCCTATGAGCTCGGCTTCATCCGGCCGCAGCCGGCGACGGTCCATACCGGCAAGAAGGTCGCCGTCATCGGCTCCGGCCCCGCCGGCATGGCGGCTGCCCAGCAGCTCGGCCGCGCCGGCCATGAGGTGCATCTCTATGAGCGCGAGACCAAGCCGGGCGGCCTGCTGCGCTACGGCATTCCCGATTTCAAGATGGAGAAGAACTTCATCGACCGCCGCGTCGAGCAGATGAAGGGCGAGGGCGTCACCTTCCATTGCGGCGTCAATGTCGGCGTCGATGTCAAGGTCGAGCAGTTGCTTGCCGATCACGACGCCGTTCTTTACTGCGGTGGCTCCGAGACGCCGCGTGAGGCGGGCATTCCGGGCACCGACCTTGCGGGCGTGCATGATGCGATGCCCTATCTGGTGCAGCAAAACCGCCGCGTCGGGCGGGAGAACATCGACAGCGTCGGCTGGCCGTCGGACCCGATCCTTGCCGGCGCCAAACATATCGTCGTCGTCGGCGGCGGCGATACGGCTTCGGACTGCGTCGGCACGGCCTTCCGCCAGGGAGCCGTCAAGGTCACACAGCTCGACATTCGGCCGCAGCCGCCGGAGAAGGAAGACAAGCTTGCCGTCTGGCCCTTCTGGGCGACGAAGATGCGAACCTCCTCCTCACAGGCCGAGGGTGCCGTCCGTGAATTCCAGGTGGCGACTCTTGAATTTGTCGGCGAAGACGGTGTGCTCACCGGCGTCAAGTGCTGCGAGGTCGACGAACGCCGGCGGCCGGTTCCAGGTACGGAATTCGTCATCCGGGCCGATCTCGCCTTCATCGCCATCGGTTTCCGCGGGCCGTTCACCGGTAGCGTGCTGAAGGAGCTGGAGGGCAAGCTGACGCTCAACACCGACAAGCGCGGCTCGACCAACGTCGTCGCCAACGATCGCGACTACAAGACTTCGGTCGACAAGTTCTGGACGGCGGGTGACGTGCGCCGCGGCCAGTCGCTGGTGGTCTGGGCGATCCGTGAAGGCCGCCAGGCAGCGCGCGCCATCGACGAGGAATTGATGGGTTCGACCGTTCTGCCGAACTGACCGTCGGCCGCACACCTTCCCGAAGACCACGAACTCCGCCCCTCCGGCGGAGTTTTTTCATGGTGCGCCGCGCTGTAGTGCGACCGCTTGACGCGGAGGCTGTGCGCCGCAAGCCTCAGGCAATGCCTGGAAGCGAGATTTTTCGCCGGACGCGGGCTCAGGAGGAGCCGGCGGCGACCGAAGCGGAGATGCCCCGCCGTTTTGGCCGTAACGCATTTCACCATCGGCCGCGGCGTGAGACCGCGAATGATCGACAAGGACATTTCCAATGGTTTCCGCACTTGACAGCACGCGGCTGGTTTCGGCCCAATATGCTCTGAAAAACCTCCGCGGCTCCGACGACAGCTCGCAGGACACGCAGAGTTCGTCGGCCGCCAGCATTCTGAGCAGCTACGGGCTCGATCCGAGTTCTGCCTCGCTTCTTTCCAACCAGGCCCTTTCCGGGCTGCTCGACACGCTTTCGGCCCAGAGCGACACGTCTGATGAGTCCGACACGACGGGTGATAGCGCCGACGTAACCAGCGCCTCCTTCATGTCGATGCTGAAGCAGCAGCTGCAGGATGCGGCTGCGGCCGAAGGCGAGAGCGGCAAGGCGCACGACATGCTGGCTGCCCTGGAAGCGGGCACGCTCACCATCACCGATCCGACGCAGGGTGTGTCGGTCAACGCCTGGGATGTCGATGATCCCGATGAGGCGGACACTGAGAGCAAGGCCGGCAAGGAGATTGATGTCAGCGGCTGGAGCGACTTCCTCGATGCGCATCTGGAGCGCGGCTCCGACGGCGCCTTCGTCAAGGAAAACGGCAGCTATGTCGACCAGACGAACGACAGCAACGCCTTCTTCGGCCTGATCGGACAGAACTACTATTATCTGAGCTGGCCGCAGGCGACGGCGAAGTAGACGGGACGAAGCGGAGGGCCGCCTCGCGCGGTCTCTTTTATTTGACCGAGACTTCGGCCGGCGCCTTTGCCACAGGCAGGCGGTAATCATCGACGCGGCCGGGAGGTGCGGGCGTCATTTCGCCCTGCTCGACCAGGAGGTCGCGCGGCGACCGCGTCAAAGCCATAGGCGGCGGCCTGGCGCCGAGAAGCTCGGCGCCGCCATCGAGATTGGGATCGGAGAGGCTGATCGGCACGGTATGTTCGACCGGATTGTCGGGAAGGCCGAGACCGGGCAGATTGCTGGAGTCGAGGCGGACCAGATCGGGACTAGCCTGCGTGCCGAGAAGACGCCGGGCCGGCTTCTCCACATAGAAGGCCAGCTTGCGCCGGCCGGCCTGGGTAAGGTTGATGCCATCAGAAGTGCGCAGGCGTACCTGCTGGCCGTTCACATCCGAGCCGGTGACGATGAAGTTGCCGTTTTCGTCGACGAAACCATCCCAGATATCGACGAATTCGCCGCCGATGCTTTCGACCTGGTTGCGGTAGAGCTGGTTCATCTGGACGGCATCGGCCGTCATCGAATCGGATTCGAAGGCAGGAAGGCCGACCCAAAGCAGCGGGATCTTGCGGCCGGTGACCTCCTTGCCGAAAGAAAGGACACGGCGGCGGTATTCGGTGAACCAGCCATCGGTGCGGAATTTCTCCTTGGCGGTGTCGGTCACCATCTGCTGGCGGTCGTTGGCGCCGATCATGACGACGACCATTGCCGGCTTCAGCTCGTCGATCATCTTCGGCAGCTGTTCCGGCCAGTCGTAATAATCGTCGCGGACAAGGCCTGAGGAGACGTTGCCGCGGGTTTCGACGACGACGCCGGGCGAGGTCTCGAAGGCGGCGGTGAGGCCGTCGCCGAGGCCGCTGGCCAGGAAATCGCCGACGATCAGGATCGTTCGGGCGTCACCGAGCTTCTGCACCGCCGGCTCCTCTTCGACGGTCCGCAAGGGTGGCGCGGTGCGGGTATTGACCACGGCCTTCGGTGGCGGTGGGCGCTTGCGCTGCTGGCGCCTCGGCTGCTGGACATCAGGGGCTTGCGGCGCATCGTCGAGATAGCGTCGGCCGAGGAAAAAATCGAGGATCGACCGGCGCTGATAGCGCTGCTCCTGGGCTTCAGCGACATGCACCGGCGCAAGAGCGCCAAGGCATAGCGAAGCCGCCGCCAAGGCGAGCACGAGCCAACGGATTGGGGTGCGATCAGTTTTCTTCGTCATGGGCAGTTCCGCATCTGCCGGCATCTTGCACGCAGGGTAGGCCAGCGTCCACTCCCGCTACTATCTAGGTCAGGGTTCGGCCTGTTGTAGAGCATCATGCCGAAAAGTGTGTGGGGTTTTCGGGCAGTATCATGCCCTGCTTCGTTGATCGAAATGCGGGTTGAGATTTCCGGTCGGTCCGGCCGGGATCATCCCGATCTAGCGGCGCAGTGCGTTCAGAAGCGGCAACGAGGGCTCACCGTCCGGCTGCATGCCGATGCGCGACTGGACGGCTGATATTGCCGCCTTCGAACCCGACCCGAAATTGCCGTCGACCTCGCCATTGTAATAGCCGAGCGTCTTCAGACGGGTCTGCAGCTCGAATTTCTCGGTAATGTCGAGTGCGCCGTCCGGGCGCGGCCAGCGCTGTTGCATGCCGCCGTAGCCGGCGATCTGGTCGGCCAGCAGCCCGACGGCAAGCGCGTAGCTATCCGAGGCATTGTAGTTCTTGATGGTGAAGAAGTTGGCGGTCATCAGGAAGCCTGGGCCACTGGCCCCGGCCGGCATCTTCAGCATGGCTTTGGTGGCGCTCTCGCGGAAGGCCTTGCCGTTCGGGCGTGTCAGGCCGAGTGCCGCCCATTGGGCCAACGTATGGGTCTTGCCGGCCTGCTTGGCGACTGCGGCGGGAACGACGACCTCGTAGCCCCAGGTCTTGCCGGTGTCCCAGCCGTTCTTCATCAGGAGATTGGCCGAGGTCGCCAGCGCGTCGGGGACGGAATTCCAGATGTCGCGGTGGCCGTTGCCGTCGGCATCGACGGCATAAAGCAGGTAGCTTGTCGGAATGAACTGGGTGTGGCCCATGGCGCCGGCCCAGGAGCCGGTCATCTCGCGTGCCGGCACATCGCCGTTCTGCAGGATCTTCAGTGCCGCGACCAACTGCTTCTTGGCGAATTTGGCGCGGCTCGGATCGGCGTAGGCAAGCGTTGCCAGGGCGCGTGGCACGTAGTGCAGCCGGTCGTCCTTGTCGAGAACCGCGCCATAATTCGATTCCATCGACCAGATGGCCAGCAAAATGGTCTTGTCGACGCCGAAACGCTGCTCGATCGCAGCGAGCGTCCTTGCGTGTTTGGCAGCCATCTCGCGGCCGATCTTGACGGTATAGGGGTTGACGCGGGAATCGACATAGTCCCAGATCTTCGAGGTGAATTCCGGCTGGTAGGCCGCCTTTTCGAGGACGGTCGGATCGGGCTCGGTCACCCCGGAAAAGGCCTTTTGATAAGTTGCCTTACTGATGCCACTCTGAGCGGCAGTTTGGTAAAAATCCGCGATCCATTTCTGGAAGCGGGAATCAGCTTTCGCGTTGTCGGGGACCAGTGCCACCTGGGCAGCGACAATGAGGGCGAGAGCAAGACCACGAAGGGAGTTTTTGTGATTCTGGGTCATCGACAGTCGTATCCGTCATCTTCAGTTTCTGGTGCAGCGGGGCATCCTATCCGCCCAGACCCGAGACTACAGGAACGGAGTCAACAAAATCTTTACCATGGCGATCCGCTGCGGTCACCATTTGCAAAACAGTAGCAATTCTATACTAGTTAAAGCTAAAAAGCTCTATTTCCAAAGCGATGTGATCGAAGCAGGAGGCCGGGTGTGGCTCAACACAACAAAGTTCGTAAAGCAGTATTTCCGGTTGCCGGGTTGGGAACGCGATTCCTGCCGGCGACAAAGGCTGTTCCGAAGGAAATGTTGACCGTCGTCGACAAGCCAATCATTCAATATGTCGTCGATGAGGCGATCGAGGCCGGGATCGAACATCTGGTCTTCGTCACCGGACGCAACAAGCACGTCATTGAAGATTATTTCGACATCCATTTCGAGTTGGAACAGACGCTGCGCGAGCGCGCCAAGAAGGCTGAAATCACCCTTCTCGCCCAGCAATTGCCGAAGGCCGGCACGGTGAGCTTCACCCGTCAGCAGGAGCCGCTCGGCCTCGGCCATGCCGTCTGGTGCGCCCGCGAGATCGTCGGCGACGAGCCCTTCGCGCTGTTGCTGCCCGATATGATCATGAAGGGCGACAAGGGCTGCATGAAGGGCATGATCGACCTCTACGGCCAGAGCGGCGGCAATATCATCGCCGTCGAGGAATGCGCGCCAGACCAAGCGCATAAATACGGCATCGTCGGCGTCGGCGAGGCGATCGGCGACGGCTTCCGCATCACCGGCATGGTGGAAAAGCCCGCCAAGGGGACTGCGCCTTCCAACTTCTTCATCAACGGCCGCTACATCCTGCAGCCGGAGATCTTCAAGATCCTCGAAACCCAGGAGCGCGGCGCCGGCAACGAGATCCAGCTTACCGACGGCATGCTAAAGCTGCTGAAGGAACAGGATTTCGCCGGTTACCACTTCCGCGGCGCGACCTACGACTGCGGCGCCAAGGACGGTTTCATCCTGGCAAACGTCGCCTTCGCCCTCGAACGCGCCGATATCCGCCCCTCCGTCGAAGGCGGCTTCAGGGAACTGCTTGCCGGCCTGAAATAAGTTGTAGATTCAATGTAATAGAGCGCCGCGTGTCCTAACAGATACGCGGCGCTCTATTTTGGTCGTCATTCTTAGCGTTTCAGCTTGAGACCGACGCCGGCTCGCCATTGCTGCGAATCGCTGCCTTCCTTGCGCGTTGTCAGCTCGTAGCCGAGGGTGCTGGTGAGATCGAGATAGCGGTTGATGTTCCAGGTAAGGCCGGTCGCAGCGGTATAGACGAGCTCGTCGTTGATGGTGCTATCCGTCGGATAATCGCGCCATATTACGCCACCGATCATCGTGCCGACCAGATTGTCGCGCAACTGGTGGGTGACCGTCGTCGTCAGCGCGTGCGAAACGTAGCCGCTTTCGCCCGCCGTGGTCGAGGGCTGGATGCTCGTCTGCAGGTCGAGATTGACATCGGTGCCGCGGATCGGCGACCAGAGCAGGCTTGCATCGAGTGTGGCCGTATCGATCGAGGATAGCCGGCTGTCTTCGAAATCCGCCATCTCGTAGCCGACACCGACTTCGCCCTTCAGCTTTTCACCGAGATCGACCTCGACGCCGGCCTTGGCGCCGTAGCTATGGCCCGAACGCTCGTAACCGGCGGAGTCTTGCGTTTCGTCATAGACCGTGCGGCCGATGTTGGCCTCAATGAAGGGGATGAGCGCGGGTGACAATTCGTAGCCGACACGGCCACGCAACGTGCCCGTCGTCTGATTGCGGTCGCTGAGGGAGACGGTCGTGCCGTTCGAGAGTTTAGCGTCCGAATAGATCGAGCGTGTCAGCGCAAGTGCAGTCGTGCCGCGCAGGATGCCAAAATCGCGCTGGACGGAGGCGCCGGCCGAAAATTCCTGGACGTCCGACTGCTGAGCGGCGTTGGCGATGGCGTCGGGATCGTCCGTATCCTCGCGGTAGAAATTGTAGCCAGCGGTCAGATGCGCGGTCGTATCGTCGGGAAGATCCAGCCTGAGGTCGCTGTTGATCTTGAAGGAAGGCTGTTCCTCACCCTCGCCGCTGACATTCTTCTGCCAGGCGCCTTCCGAGGTCACGGTCAACTGATGCCGGCCCCAGTCCGAGGTCAGGGTCGCTGCCGCATCCGTTTCGAGAAAGGCGCGCCGCTGCGTCGTATTGCCGTCCTTGGTAGTCTCGGTGTTGATGCTCTGGGTGACGCTCGGGCGGAGCACAAACGTGCCGATCGGGATTCCCGGCGTTTCCTCTGTCGAGGCGCCTTCGGCAGCCCTGCGGCGCGGCAGTGCCTCATCGACCGGCGCTTCACGGGTGTTCAGCCGGCGGATGTCCTCGTCGAGGATGGAGCCGGTAATGTCGTCGCCGGCTTGGGCATCCGGTATGGCGGGCCGCTGCTGGGCATCGTCCGCGTTCGCAGTCGCGCCGTTTGCCGCAGGAGTGGCGGTATCGTCGGTCTCGTCATCGAAACCGGCGGCGGATGCCGCATTGTTGGTGGCGCCGTTGTCCTGGGAGGCGGCGGAGCGGCTGTTTGCCGTGCCTGCCGGCTGTGAGGCGGACTGTGCGAAGGCAGCCGTCTGGCTGAGAAGCAGGCCAGTGAGCACGGCAAAAGAGACGGCACAGCTCATGGCGCGGAGCGGCGTCACACTGCTCGTCTGTTTTGGCTGGCCCATGCAATTCGCGCCTGACATGCTTTCGGTTCTTACCCAAAGGTAAAGCCTTGTGGTTAATCATTCGTTGCCGCCTACGGGTGCTGTTCACATTTCGGAAAGACTGCGGGGTGGACTTGGAAAGTGAAAAGGTCTAACGCAACTTCATGATCAGAAGAGCGATAAACCTCGTTGAAAACAGCGTGCTCGAGTCGGCAAAACGCACGGTAGAGACCGAAAGACGCGGTCTTGAAGCGCTCGAACAGGCCTTTGACGATGGCTTGGCCGGTCCTTTCACACGGGCCGTCGAAGTCATCGGCGACATCTCCGGACGCGTGATCGTCACCGGCGTCGGCAAGAGCGGGCATATCGGCGCCAAGCTGGCGGCGACATTCGCCTCAACGGGAACGCCCGCCTTTTTCGTGCATGCGGCGGAGGCCAATCACGGCGATCTCGGCATGATTGCGCGCGACGACGTCGTGTTGGCGATTTCCAAAGGTGGCGAGAGCGCCGAGCTCAAGAGCATCATTTCCTTCACGCGGCGCTTCTCCATTCCGCTGATCGCGATCACCTGCAGCGAAGGGTCCTCGCTGGCGACCGCCGCCGATATCGTCCTGCTGATGCCGAACGAGCAGGAGGCCTGCCCGAATGGGCTGGCGCCGACGACCTCGACGCTGATGCAGCTTGCAATCGGCGACGCGCTGGCGGTGGCGCTCCTGGAGGCGCGCGGCTTTACCGCTACGGATTTCCACGTCTTCCATCCCGGCGGCAAGCTGGGTGCGAGCCTGATGCATGTCGCCGATGTCATGCATACCGGCGAGCGGCTGCCGCTCGTTGCCAAGGGCACACCGATGCCGGAGGCGATCACGGTGCTGTCGCGCAAGCATTTCGGCTGCGTCGGGGTGCTGGATGAAGATGGGCGGCTCTGCGGCATCGTCACCGAAGGCGACATGGCGCGCAATCTCACACGCAATCTTTCAGAGCTTGCCGTCGACGATATCATGACGCGGACGCCGAAGACGGTGAAGCCGACGGTGCTGGCGACCGCGGCCCTGGCGCTGCTCAACCAGCATCATATCGGCGCGCTGATCGTCATCGACGATGACCGCCGGCCAGTCGGGCTGGTGCATTTCCACGACCTGCTGCGGATCGGCGTCGCCTGATCAGGTTCGTTTGATCAAACGGGCTCGACTCTGAGGTCGCGGCCATTGCTCGATACCACCTTCACCTGCGTTCCGACGGGCAGGTCGGGTCCCATCACCTGCCATAGTGTATCGTCGAGGCGGATTCGGCCGCGGCCCTCGCGGATCGGTTCGTGCAGGGTGGCGGTGCGGCCGACGAGGCTTGCGCCGCGCTGATTGAGGAAGGGCTCGTCGGTCGTGGCATTGCGCAGCGTCAGCCGGCGGCCGGCGAAGGTCGTGGCAACGGCGAGAAGCGCAAAAAGAATCGCCTGCAACTCCCAGACCCAGAAGGCGCTATCCCAGAAGAGTAGCGATAGCGCGCCGACGATCAAGGCGGCAAGGCCGATCCAGACCAGGAAGAAGCCGGGAACAATCATCTCGGCGGCAAGCAGCACGAGCCCTGCGACCCACCAACTCCATGGACCGAGTTCGGTGACGATCTTCGCCAGCATGGCTTATCGCTCCTGCTCGGGATTGAAAGGAATGGGGGTCGACGGATTGATCGGCGGCGTCGAGCGTGCCGGTGCGGGGCGCGGGCGCGGCGGCACGGGTAGTGGCGTCGACGGGCTGCTGCCGGCATCGCCGAAGACTTCGCGGGCAATGGCGCCAATGCCGCCGAGCGAGCTTAAGATGGAAGACGCTTCCATCGGCATCATCACGATCTTGGAATTGGGCGCCGAACCGATCGAGGCGAGCGCTTCGGTGTATTTCTGCGCGACGAAATAGTTGATCGCCTGGATGTCGCCGGCGGCGATCGCCTCGGAGACCATCTTCGTTGCCTTGGCTTCGGCCTCGGCCAGACGTTCGCGGGCTTCGGCGTTGCGGAAGGCGGCCTCGCGCTGGCCTTCGGCCTGGAGAATGGCGGATTGTTTGGCGCCTTCGGCCCTGAGGATCTGCGCGTTGCGCGAGCCTTCGGCCTCCAGCACCTGCGCCCGCTTCTCGCGCTCGGCCTTCATCTGGCGGGCCATCGCATCAACGAGGTCGCGCGGCGGCTGGATGTCCTTGATCTCGACGCGGGTGACCTTGATGCCCCAGGGATGCACGGCTTCGTCGACGACACGCAGCAGCCGGTCGTTGATCGCATCACGGTTGGAGAGCAGTTCGTCGAGATCCATCGAACCCATGACCGAGCGGATGTTGGTCATGGTGAGATTGAGGATGGCGTTTTCGAGGTTGGAGACCTGATAGGCGGCCTGGGCGGCGTTCAGCACCTGATAGAAAGAGACGGCATCGGCCGAAACCGAGGCATTATCCTTGGTGATCACCTCCTGGGTCGGCACGTTCAGCACCTGTTCCATCACGTTCAACTTAGCGCCGACGCGCTCGATGAAGGGGGTGATGAGGTTGAGGCCTGGCTCCAGCGTGCGGGTATAACGCCCGAAGCGCTCGATCGTATAGCGGTAGCCCTGCGGCACGGTCTTGATCCCGGCAAAGAGCACCAGAATAACGAAGATGACCAGCACGATCACGACGATGTCGAAGCCGCCGAACAGCATGAAAATTCCTCCTATCGGCGCATGCGCGCCTGCCCAACTCATGTGGTGAGTTAGCACGTTATTTGCGAGGAAGAAATGAGGGCGCAACCGCCCGGGCTCCAAGTGAAAAGGACGTTTCGTTTCGGCTAAGTCATTGGGCGGTTGCTAAAGCGCGTCGCGACCCTTCAGATTCGCTCCCGCGCTTTAAGTCTTTGTTTCTACGCATGTGGTTATCGCAAAACCGCTGCACAGTTTTGCGCGACATGCTTTAGCTCCTCGTCGACGCCGCTTTCTGAGTGGGGCTCTCAGACCCAGCCCTGCAATTCGCGACGGACGACCTTTTCCAGCACCTTCATGCCGTCCTCGCCGTCGTTGAGGCAGGGAATATGCGCGAACTTATCGCCGCCGTTCTCATGGAAGGAATGGGCCGCCTGCTCGGCGATTTCCTCCAGCGTCTCCAGACAGTCGGAGACGAAGCCGGGATTGATGACGGCGATGCGCTCGACGCCGTCCTTGGCGAGCTTCTCCACCGTCTTGTCGGTATAGGGCTGCAGCCATTCCTCCGGCCCGAAGCGGGATTGGAAGGTGACCATGAAGTTTTCCTTGGTCAGCCCGAGCCGCTCGCGCAGCAGCCGGCCGGTCTTCTGGCATTGACAGTAATAGGGGTCGCCCTGTTTGAAATAGGACATTGGAATGCCGTGGAAGGAGGCGAGCAGCATCTCCGGCTTCCAGTCGAGGGTCGAAAGATGCCTCTCGACCGACGTGGCGAGCGCCTCGATATAGGTCTCGTCGTCATGATAGGCGGGAACGGTGCGTAGCGCCGGCTGCCAGCGCATCGAGAGCAGCTTCTGGAAGGCCTTGTCGTTGACGGTGGCGGTCGTCGCCGCCGCATATTGCGGATAAAGCGGGAAGAGCACGATACGGTCGCAACCCTCTTCTTTCAGCGCGTCGATGCGCGAGGCAATCGACGGGGTGCCGTAGCGCATCGCCCAATCGACCTTGACGTTATCAAGATCCTTCAGGCGCGCGGCCATCAGCTCCGACTGATTGCGGGTGTAGGTGCGCAGATAACTTTCGTTCTTCTCCTTGTTCCAGATCAGCTCATAGGCCTTGCCGACCTTCTGCGGGCGGGTGTTGAGGACGATGCCGAACAGGATCGGATACCACTTCCAGGGCGACCATTCGATTACGCGGCGATCGGTGAGGAATTCCCTGAGATAGCGGCGCATCGAGGTATAGTCGGTGCCATCAGGCGTGCCGAGATTGACCAGCAGGACACCGACCTTGCCTGACTTGACGGCCGGATGGTCCGCCGGGCGGAGTGAAATATCTGCTGTCATTCTGGTCCCAAAGCTCTTTCTGTCTCTTCGGCTAATACGCAGCCTGGAGATCGTGGTTCACCCTATAGAAACAAAAACCGGCCCGGGAAACCCCGGGCCGGCCAGTGACATCGGGACAAATCGTCTTACTTGGCAGGGACCTCGATCTCCTTGCCGACTGTCAGGTGCCGCGGGTTCGGCTTGCCGTTCGCATCCGAGAGCTTCCGCCACAACGTGCCGTCGCCATAGAAGGTCACGGCGAGATCCCAGAAGGTGTCGCCCGCGGCGATGACGTGGGTAGAAGGCGTCGTTGCGGCAGGTGCGGAGGCTGCCGGCGCGGGGACCGGTGCTGCTGGTGCCGGGGCAGCAGGTGTGGGTGCAGCGGGTGCGGGAGCCGGCTCCGTGGACGGAGCAGGAG
>NZ_JALBGX010000074.1:0-33329 GCF_023006465.1 Rhizobium sp. PRIMUS64
GTTCCTGTCGAACACCAATCACGAGGAAGACCAGCCGGTGCATCTGCAGGTCAAGGACATGGCGCTGCAGAAGAGTTCGGAACACGACATCTATGCCGGCCCGTCGACGCGCTACTGTCCGGCCGGCGTTTATGAATGGGTGGAGAAGGATGGCAAGGACGTCTTCGTCATCAACGCCCAGAACTGCGTGCACTGCAAGACCTGCGACATCAAGGACCCCAACCAGAACATCAACTGGGTGCCGCCGCAGGGCGGCGAGGGGCCGGTCTATCCGAATATGTGAGGCGGCTTGTCCTCGCGGCCGACAATTTTCACGTGCTGACGCCTTCGTGATCGCCTCCTGCCGGAGGCTATTAGCCGTTCGTTAACCATAATTTCCTTAGCTTGCGACATCGTGTTGACGCACTAAGGACACATTCATGACGATCTCCCGCCGGGGCTTCCTGATCGCCCTGCCGCTTTTCGTGGCCGGCTGCTCTTCGACCGGTCTGAACAGCCAGACCAATTATGCTGCACTTCCGGACGAAAAATTCCCGTTGAAGCAGGTGCCGATCGACAAGATCAAGCCGGAGCTCCGCCGCCAGGAAGTGGCCTACGAAACCACCCATGCTGCCGGCACCGTGATCGTCGATACACCCGCGCGCCGCGCCTATTACGTCCTCGGCGGGGGCAGGGCGATGCGTTATGGTGTCGGTGTCGGTCGCGAGGGGCTGGCCTTTGCAGGTAACGCCTATATCGGCCGCAAGGCCGAGTGGCCGAGCTGGACGCCCACCGAAAACATGCAGCGCCGTGAAGAGCGCTATCGCAAGCTTGCCGGCGGCATGCCGGGCGGCCCGAACAACCCGCTCGGTGCGCGGGCCATGTATCTCTTTCGCGGCGGCAACGACACCCATTTTCGCATTCATGGCACCAACCAGCCGCAATCGATTGGTCTGGCCATGTCGAGCGGCTGTGTCCGCATGATGAACCACGACGTGATCGACCTCTATAGCCGCGTCGAGGTCGGCGCCAGGGTCGTCGTCATCCAGGCCTGACTTGGCCGTTCGAAGCTCGGTAAGGACGCCGTCTCCATTGAAAAAGCCGCCGCAGCGATGGCTGCAGGCGGCTTTCATCTGCCGTTGGTGTTGGATTTCAGCGGCGCGGTGCCGCAATCCCCGTCGAAAGCGCCACGCCGATGCCGGTGATCACGGCGGCGCTGATTTCCGTCATGCCGATGGCTTCGCCAAGCAGCAAGCCGCCGCCAAGCGTTGCGAGCACCGGCGTCAGCGCCGTGAAGGCGGCGGCCTGTGTTCCCCCGAGTGTTCTGACGGCGGTGCCGTAGGCGACCATGGCGACGAGGCCGGAAAGAACGCCCTGGCTCAGCACCTGCAGGCCGATCTCCTGAAGAGGAACCTGTGGCAGCGAGATGCCGAAGATGAGGGCGAGCGCGCCCATGATCAGGAAGGACCAGACGGCGATCAAGGCGCTCGCCTGCACGGCGGTCAGGCCCGAGCGGCGGAAGGCATGCGTATAGCTTGCCCAGAGAACGGCGCCGGCCGGCAACAGCACGAAGCTCGTCCATGGCAGCGAGGCGTCCGCAAGGCTGCGCGTGAGCAGGATCAGCACGCCGGCGACGATCGCAACGAGCCCAGCGATGCGGGTGCTGTCGGGTCTTTCGCGAAACAGCATAATGCCGATCAGCGCCGCGGCAAGCGGCATGGAGCCGCCGAGCAGGATCCCTGAGGAGGCGGCCGGCGTCGAGTGGATTGCCAGCGTCGTCAGCAGGAAGAAGACGGCGCCGGAGCCTGACACCATGATTGCCAGCAGGTGAAGTGGCAGGGCCTTCGGCAGCAGCCCCGTCTTCAGCCAGACGGGTGAAAGCACCAGCGCCGGAATTCCGAAGCGGATCAGCCCGATGTCGATCGAGCCGAGCGGCGTTGCTGCGCTGTGGCGGGTGACAAGAAACCATGTCGCCCAGATCAGCACGGTAATAGTGCCGCCGGCATAACCCAGTACCTGCGACGGCGACTTGTCGTTCGTGAAAGCAATGGTGGTCATCGTCCTGTCCTTTCTTTCATTCGGAGCCTGTCCGGTTGAAGAGAAGACTAGCGCCAGAGGTCAGGGCATGTCCTTGCTATCTCTAGCTCAAAAATCATGCTATGCGCAATCTTCTGCCAATTAATGCCAGCAGGGATCACGAAAATGCCAAATCTCGATAAATTCGATATCGCCATCCTGAAGTGCCTGCAGGAGGATGCGCGGGCCACCAATGTCGAGATCGCCGAGAAGGTGAACCTTTCGCCGTCGCCCTGCCTGCGCCGCATCCGCAATCTCGAACGCTCCGGGATCATCCGCGGTTACACCGCGGATATCGATCGCAAGGAGGTCGGTCTCGGCCTCACCGTCTTCGTCGAATTCAAGGTCGTCCAGCACAGCCGCGAAAATTCCGAGGCGCAGCAGAAGGCTCTGCTCGCCATCCCCGAGATCGTCTCCTGCTTCCTGATTTCAGGCACGGCCGATTTCCTTGCCGAAGTGGTGGTGGAGGATCTCGCCGCCTACGAACGGCTTCTGACCGAAACGCTGTTGACCTTGCCGAATGTCAGCGACATCCGCTCGAATTTCGCCATCCGCAGCATCAAGACGCACGGGCCGCTGAAACTGCCCGAGGGAAAATAATTCCCCTCGGGCATGCTTGCAGGTTAGAGCAGCGTCCCGCTGAGGATGAGCAGCGCCACGGAGAAGTAGATGACGAGCCCGGTGACATCGACCAGCGTGGCGACGAAGGGGGCCGAGGCGCTGGCCGGATCGAGCCGGAGCTTCTGCAGCAAGAAGGGCAGCATCGAGCCGCAGATCGAGCCGAAGGTGACGATCCCGATCAGGGCGGCAAACACCGTGACGGCGACCATCTGCCAGTGCGGGCCGTAATCGTAGAGCCCGGCCGACTGCCAGAAGACGATGCGGACGAAGCCGACGAGGCCGAGGATCGCGCCGAGCACGACGCCCGTCGGCAGTTCGCGCAAAAGCACCTTCCACCAGTCCGAAAGCTTCAGCTCGCCGAGCGCCAGCGCCCGGATGATCAGCGAGGTTGCCTGTGAACCGGAATTGCCGCCCGAGCTCATGATCAGTGGGATGAACAACGTCAGCACCACGGCCTTTTCCAGCTCGCCTTCGAAATGCTGCATGGCGCTTGCCGTCAGCATCTCGCCGAGGAACAGGGCTGCGAGCCAGCCGGCGCGCTTGCGGATCATGCCAGCGAAGCTGATCTTCATGTAGGGCTGGCCGAGCGCCTCCATGCCGCCGAACCTCTGGGCCGCTTCCGTCGTGTCCGATATCATCGTGTCGATCACGTCGTCGACGGTGACGATGCCGAGCATCTGCCCATGTTCGTCGGTGACGGGCAGGGCGAGCAGGTCGTGCTTGCGGATCAGCCGGGCGACATCCTCCTGCTTCATCAGCGGATCCGCCGAAACCGGCGCGCCCTTCTGTGCCACCGAGAGGATCGAAGCGTCCGGCTCGCCGGTGATGAGGCGACGCAGCGTCACCACATGCAGCAGCGCATGGCTGACCTCGTCCAGCACATAGATGGCGTAGACGGTCTCGCGCGAGCGTTCGACCTGGCGCACATGGTCGAGTGTGCGGGCGACGGTCCAGCTATCAGGCACGCTGACGAACTCCGTCGTCATGATGCCGCCGGCCGTGCGCGGCGGATAGCCCATCAAGTGCTGGATCGCGATGCGCACCGGTTCGTCGAGGCTGGAGAACAGCCGGGCGCGAGTCTCGCCGTCGAGTTCAAGCAGCACGTCGGCGACGCGGTCGTTGGACATGCCGTGCAACAGCCGTGCGGCGTCCTCGGCGCTGATCAGCGCAAGAATCTGTGCGGCGTTGCGAAGCTCCGGCCGGTCGAGAATGTTGACCGCATAGTCGAGCGGCATGCCGCATAGAACACGCCCGGCGTCCTGGACGCTCAGCGCGTTCAACGCTTCGACGCGTTCGGCGATCGTTGCGCCGCGGCTGTTGTTGATGAAGGCACGGGCGGCATGGCCTGCCCGAAGAGGGAAGCGATTGATATTCATTTGAGGCTCGCCTTTCCGTCGATCCGCCGTAGCGTCCGATCGGGCGAGCCGACAGGAGTCGGTCAGCGCACGAGGGTCGCGTACGGCAAAGGCAATCGACTGCTACTGTCGCTTGGCATCGTTATGATGGCTCCGTTGAAATCCGTGGCTGACGAGTGTCGTCCACGTGAGTGCTAGGTGGTCCCGAACGCGGAAAAAGTCAAGCGGGGTAAATGCTTAACGCCAGAATGTCGCACCCTGCGATGCGGCATTCCAGGCGGGTTTATACGACCTTGCGGGAAATACCGGGCCTGCTGGCTGGAATCTCAGAATCCTGCAAGCACAGCCTTGCCCTTCATCCTGCCGCTTTCGATCATGGCATGCGCCGTCTTGAGGTTTGCCGCACTGATTGGTCCGACGATCTCCGAAAGCGTCGTGCGGATCTTTCCGCCGTCGACGAGCTCGGAAACCCTGTTCAGCAGCTTGTGCTGCTCGATCATGTCAGGCGTGCCGTAGAGCGGGCGGGTGAACATCAGCTCCCAATGAACGGAGACCGCCTTGCGCTTGAAGGGCACGATGTCGAGCCTCTTCGGATCGTCGATCAGCGCGAAGCGGCCTTGCGGCGCAATCGCTTCGACGATGTCGCCAATATGGCTGTCGGTATTGGTGGTCGAGAATATGAATCCCGGCGCGCCGATGCCGAGCGCTGCCACCTGCGGCGCGATCGGTTTGGAATGGTCGACGACGTGATGCGCGCCGAGTTCCCTCACCCAGTCCTGCGTCTCCGGCCGCGAGGCCGTGGCGATCACCGTCAGATCGGTCAATGCTCGGGCGATCTGAATGGCGATCGAGCCGACGCCGCCAGCGCCGCCGATGATCAGGATGGAGCGTCCCGCTCCTGAAACCGCGTCCTGCACCTTTAGCCGGTCGAACAGTGCTTCGTAGGCCGTAATCGAGGTCAGCGGCAGAGCGGCCGCAGCAGCGAAATCGAGGCTCTTCGGTTTGGTGCCGACGATACGCTCGTCGACGAGATGGAATTCGGCATTGCTGCCCGGGCGGCTGATGACCCCGGAGTAGAACACCTCGTCGCCGGGGCTGAACAGGGTGACATCAGTGCCGATGGCCTTGACGATGCCGGCGGCATCCCAGCCGAGCACCTTGAGCTCGTCCGCGGGCGGCGCGGAATGGGCGCGCACCTTCACGTCGACGGGATTGACCGAAACGGCTTTGATTTCGACGAGCAGATCGTGGCCCCTAGCCTCCGGCATCGGCAGCTCGACATCGATCAGCGAGGTCTCGGCGGAGATCGGTTGGGGCGTTTTATAGGCGACGGCGCGCATGGGAAACTCCTGTGTTCGTTGCACGGAAGCTAGATGCGCACTATGGTCTGACAACGCAAGAATGCACAAATTCTGTACGTAGTACCCAAAAGGATACTGTAAAATGTCATTGCCGCGCGCCAAGCTCGTCAAGAATTTCCCCGGCTGCCCGGTCGAAGCGACGCTGACTTACCTCGACGGGAAGTGGAAGGGCGTCATCCTCTTTCATCTGATGGAAGGAACCCTGCGCTTCAATGAATTGCGGCGTAAGCTGCCGGCCGTGACCCAGCGCATGCTGACCAAGCAACTGCGTGAATTGGAAGAGTCCGGTCTGGTATCACGCACCGTCTATCCGGTCGTGCCGCCGAGGGTGGAATATGCAATGACGCCGCTCGGCATGACGCTGAAGCCTGTCATCCAGGCGTTGGCCGCCTGGGGTGACGATTATGTCTTCTGCAGCCCGGAAGGCCGCGAGCTGCGCTTGGCCTCAGACGGCCTGCGCGCTCCGGTCGCGGCGCTCGAGGCGTTGCGAGGCTGCAAAGACGAAGAGGCCGAGAAAGGATAGCACCGCACCGACATAGCCGGTCGCCGCAAAACCGTAGCCCGCGGCGATGACGAGACCGCCGAGCCAGGCGCCGATCGCATTGGCGATGTTGAAGGCGGAATGGTTGGAAGCTGCCGCTAACGTCTGCGCATCGGCGGCGACATCCATCAGCCGCGTCTGCAGCGCCGGACCGGCGGCAAAACCGCAACCGACGAGGAAGACGCAAAGGCCGAGCATATAGGGGTTGGCGGCGGTCAGCGAGAAGGTGGTCAGCACGACGACATTATAGATGAGCGACCCGCCGATCGTGCCGAGCAGCGATTTGTCGGCGAGCCACGAGCCGATGAAATTGCCCGCATTCATGCCGACGCCGAAAAGGACCAGCATGATCGGAACGGCTGTTTCCGGCAGCATAGCCACCTCAGTCGTCGTCGAGGCGATATAGCTGAACATCGCGAACATGCCGCCGTAACCGACGGCGGCGATGCCGAGCGTCAGCCACACCTGCGGCCGGCGGAAGGCGCCGAGTTCGCGCAGGAAGCCAGCTTCCTCGGAAACCCTGTCCCTCGGAACGTAGAACCAGATCAGCGCCACCGTCAGCAGGCCGAGCACGCCGACCGAGAAAAACGCCACCTGCCAGTCGAGCGACTGGCCGAAGAATGTCGTCAACGGCGTGCCGAGAAGTGTCGCAACGGTCAGGCCGAGCATGACGCGGCCAACGGCACGGGCGCGGCGATGCACCGGCACCATCGAGGCGGCGACAAGGGCAGCGACGCCGAAATAGGCGCCGTGCGGCAGGCCGCTGACGAAGCGCAGCAGCGTGAAGCTTTCGAAGGTCGGCGCCATGGCGCTTGATATGTTGCCGGCGGCAAAGATCAGCATCAGCGTCAAAAGCAGGGTGCGGCGCGCCATCTTCGCGGCGAGCACGGCAATGACGGGTGCGCCGACGACGACGCCGAGCGCATAGGCGCTGATGACGTAGCCGGCTTGTGGTGTCGTGACTGAGAAGGTGTCGGCGACATTGGGCAGCAGCCCCATGATCGCGAATTCGCCTGTGCCGATGCCGAAGCCGCCGCAGGCCAGCGCCAGTTGGACCAGCGCCACGGTCATTGCCGACGGCAACTCTTCATCCTGGCTATCAATGGAGTCCCGACTATCGACTGAAATATTGGCGGCAATCTCACTCACGAGAGCTCCTCGAGGCGGTTTCTGCTTGGCAATGGCCCCTGGCGCAGACGCGGCCGCGAGGCGATCGGTGGGAAATGGCGGGAGGTGGAGACGAGGTCTCCAATACGCCATCTATCCGTGACCTCTCGGCCGCCGTCGAGTGCATTTTTTGCAGTGCAGCGTCCTGCTATGTGCATACGTCTATTGCAATTTTTGCATTTCTGTCCTTTCTCCGGAAAGATGGCTGCGCTTGAAATCGCCGATACTGCAACCATCTCAAGGGCAAGGCAGGAGCATTTTCCGCGCCAGAGACGGGAGCTCTCATGAAGCTTGTAGGCTTTTTCAATCGCGACGGCGGTACCTTCAAGACCACCGACATGCTGGCCTATGAGAAGAGGGCGGAAGCGGCTTTCCGCGAAGCGGGACACGATTTCGACGCCATCGTCTTCTCAGGAAAGGAAATCATTCCCGCCATGGAGCGGGCGGCCAAGCGCGATGATATCGACGGTATCGTCGCCGGCGGCGGCGACGGCACGATTTCGGCAGCGGCATCGATCGCCTGGAAAAACGGAATTGCGCTCGGCGTCGTGCCCGCCGGCACGATGAACCTCTTTGCCCGCTCGCTGCGGGTGCCGCTCGATATCTGGCAGGCGCTTGATGTGCTTGCTTCCGGCGAGGTCGACAATGTCGATATCGCCAGCGCCAACGGCCGTCCCTTCATCCACCAGTTTTCCGCCGGCCTGCATGCCCGCATGGTGCGTTACCGCAACGCCTACAGCTATCGTTCCCGGCTGGGCAAGATCCGGGCAAGCACGAAGGCGGCTTTGGGTGTTATCTTCAACCCGCCGGAATTCGAGGTCGAGTTCGAGGCGGCCGGCATGCGGGAGCGCCGCAGGGTGTCGGCGATCTCGGTCTCCAACAATCCCTTCGGTGAGAATGCGCTGCTCTACGCCGATAATTTGACAAGCGGCGAACTCGGCTTCTACACGGCAAATCCGCTGAAGCCTCTGGGTGTCGCCCGACTCGCCGTCGACATGCTGCGCGGCAAGGTCCGCGAGAATGCCGATGTCATGGTACTGCACCCGGCCGAAGTGCACCTGCATTTCCCCAAACTGCGCTTCAAGGCCAATTGCGTCATGGACGGCGAGTTGCTGCCGCTCCAACGCGACGTCTCGATCCGGCTGCATCCAGGCGAATTGAAGGTTCTCGTCAAGCAGGGTCTAGCCGCCCAGGTGGACGCCAGCGAACGCCGCGAGCCTGCTGCGTAACTCGGCCGCGACAGAGGCTTCAGAACCGCGGCAGATAAGTGCGGTAGTCGAAATCCGAAACGGTGCGCAGATGCGCAAGCGCTTCCTTGCGCTTGGTGTCGCCATAGAGCGCCTGGTAACGTGGGCCGAAGATATCGGCGATGAAAGGCGAGGTGCGGAAGGTCTCGACGGCGCTGAGGAAATCATGCGTCAGTCGCGTCGAATTCACCGGCGTGTGCGAGGGCGTCGTCTCTTCGCCGGGGTCGAGTTCGCCATCGAGACCGGTGAGCATGCCGCCAAGGATTGCGGCGAGCAGCAGATAGGGATTGGCATCGGCGCCGGCGACGCGGTGTTCGATGCGTGCGGCCGGCCCATCCTTGTCGGGTATGCGGATCGCCGTGCCGCGATGACCGCTGCCCCAGGTCAGATCGACAGGCGCAAACGAGCCCGGCTGGAAGCGTCGGTAGGAATTGGCGAAGGGAGCGAAGATCAGTTGCGCCTCGCGCATGGTGTTAAGTAGGCCCGCTGTCACCGATTTGAGCCGCTTCGGCTCGCCGCCCTTGGCGTCGAGGATGTTGCGGCCTTGCCGGTCGATGATGCTCGCATGCACATGCAGGCCGGAGCCGGCATGGTCGGAATAGGGCTTGGCCATGCAGGTCGATTTCAACCCGTGGCGGCGCGCCGCCTGTTCGGCGATGCGCTTGAGATAGAGGCAATCATCGGCGGCTGCCAGCGCGTCGGCGCGGTGCAGCAGGTTGACCTCAAACTGGCCCGGACCGAATTCCGCCGTCGTCGCATCCGCCGGCAGCCCCTGTGCGCTCGCATAGGCCCTCAGCGTCCTGAGATAGCCGTCGAGCGCATCGACAGCGCTCATGTCGTAGAGCTGGAAACCGTTTGGTTCGCCGCGATAAGTAAGACTTTCGGGCGGGGAAGGGCGTCCGGTCTCGCGCCAGTCTCCCGACATCACGTAGAATTCCAGCTCGGTTGCCACAACAGGCGTGAGGCCGCGCGTGGCATAGCGCTCCAGCACTGCGGCGAGGATGGCGCGCGGATCCATGAAGCTCGGGCTGCCGTCGAATTCGTGCATGGTGGCGAGCACCTGCATCGAGCCCTCCGGCGCCCAGGGCATCGGCGCCAGGCTGCGCCGGTCGGCAACGACCATGCCGTCGGGATCGCCGATCGTCAGCGACAGGCCGGTGATGTCGTCATTGTCGTCGCCCCAGATGTCGAGCGATTGCGTCGACGTCGGCAGGCGGATCTCGCCGGCCCAGACCTTACCTTGTGCGTCGAGCGGAAGCTGCTTGCCGCGCAGGTCGCCGTTCATGCCGACGATCAGGACCTCGAAACGCGGGTCGCCGCCATCGGTCTTGCCGTTCATCCTGTCGCTCGCCATGACCTTGAAAATCCTCCGGGGCAAGGCCAAGCTCCTATCCCATCGATAGAGGCCTTTCAATCCGCGGGGCTCTTTTCCCAGTCATGCCCGACACTTGCCCCCCCTCCAACCTTGCCGCGATCGACGCCGCGCACCATCTGCATCCCTTCGCGGACATCAGGAAGCTGAATGCCCATTGGCCAGAGATCGACCGCATCCGCAAGGCGCGCAACATCCTGCTTTGGCAATGGGGCTCTTGCGAGAAAGCAGCTATGTCGATGCCGGGTCAACGTAGCTGCTGTCGGATAATGGGCAAAGCCAAGGTGAGGAGCGCGGCGAAAACCATGACGACACCATAAGGTACCTTCCGGCTCGCCCGGATTTCCTCGACGCGCATGAAAAAGGCGAGATGTGCGACGGGCAGCGGCACCGGCAGCCGCAGGACCAGGAGCGTCACGACGCCGAGCACGAGGAGCAAAAACGAAAACGGCAGCATTCCGTGCCATCCGATAAAAAGGCCGATCGGCAGGAAAAGCTTGGCGTCTCCTGCGCCAAACAGCCGGAACGCCCAGAGCGCCACCCCAAGCATGAACATCAGCAGACCGGCTCCGACGTCGCCGCCAATTCCGCTCGAAGCAAACAGCGCAGCGCCGACATCCAGTGAGCCAAGGATCACGGCGACCGTGCGCAATGCATAAAGTGCAACGAGCGCGAGCACGATCGTGTTGGGGATCTTCCATGTGCGGAAATCGGTCCAGGCGGCGTAGAGAAAAAGAAATACCGAAAGCGAACTAATAACATCGATCATTTGCGGCATGGTATTCACCCTTTTGGGCTATTATAGCCTGATTTGCAAGTTGCTCTACAGTAAATCCAGACGACTGAGTCGGTTTTTACGAATGGGCACCGGGACTTTGGTCTTAACCATAAAGTATAGATGTCGAGAGCTTGCGTATAAAACGATTGACTAAATTAGAGTTAAGAGATTATTAATGGTCCCAGTCGAAGAGGTGGTCTCGACGACAGGGCGGCCGGGGGGAATACGGCGCACAACTTATCTGGGAGGAAATTCTCGATGAAAGCCTTTGTAAATAGCGTACGCGCTTTCGCGCGGGAAGAAGACGGCGTCGCACTCACTGAATACCTCATTCTGCTTGCCTTGCTGGTTGGTGGCGTGATCACGGCGGTGACATTGGCCGGCACCAATCTGGCTGCCGTTTGGACGGCATGGGCAGGGTGGTTCACGGCTGAGCTTGCTGTCCCAGCCTGATATCGGCGTTCGAAGAAGCGAGGGGTTTTTGTTAACCCCTCTCTCCTAAATTAGCATCAATGAATGGATGCGCTCCGTCCAGTGTAGCGAGTAACCGCGATGCGTTCCTCAACGATTTTAAGTCTCGTTATTGCGTTTGTGCTCGCAGCGGCAGCCGTTTTCGGCATGCGCGAGTATCTCTCCGATCAGAAGGCCCTGCTGCTGGCGATGAACGGCATGAAGGCCGAGGAAAGAACACTCGTTGTCGCCGACAAGCCAATGCGCTTCGGTGACCGGATCCGATCCGAAAATCTCAGGGCCATTCCGTGGCCCTCGAATGAAACACCCGCAGGCTCGTTCGTCAGCATCGAGGCGGTCGTTGGCAGCGATGCCCAGCCGCGCTATGCCATGGCGGCGATCGACCCCGGCGAGCCGGTGCTATCCTCGAAAATCACTGGTGCCGGCGAACGCGCCACGCTGTCGGCGGCGCTCGACCAGGGCATGAAGGCGGTTTCCATCCGCGTCAACGACGTGCTCGGCGTTGCCGGCTTCGTCAGGCCTTCCGATCGCGTCGACGTGCTTCTGACACGGGTCGTGCGCGGGCCGGCGGGCAACGATCAGAGCTTGGTTGATGTGCTGCTGCAAGGCGTCAAGGTGCTGGCGGTGGACCAGACGGCAGACGAGCGCAAGGACGAGCCATCCGTCGTGAAAACCGTTACCTTTGAGGTCACGACCGATGAGGCGCAGCGCCTTACCCTCGGCTCCAGTATCGGCACGCTGTCGCTGGCGCTTCGCAATATTGCCTCTTCCTCCATCGAGCAAACCAGGCAGATCACCGTCGCCGACCTCGGTGGCGGGGCGATGGCGGCGGAGCTCGGCAATGATCTGGAAAAGAATAAGTTGCCAGAACCTGAAAAACAAGTGCAGATTGTGGAGCCAAAGGTTGAGCCGGTGTTGTCGGTCGAGCCTAAATGGGTGACAGTGGGGGTCTGGAACACGACGAAGCGCGAGGAGCACCGAGTCGGTCTGGTCCAGTGATGTTTATGCGGCCTGCCGCAGGTGCGGCCAGCCGAAGGAGGGGGCTAAAGCAGGCATGGCGAACGGTAAGAGACGAATCGCAAGGACGAAAAGCCTTGCGGCACTGGCGGCAGTGTTTTCGGCCTGTGTGTGTTTAGGGCCCGGATTTGCCGGCTGCGCCAACGCACAGGAAAAGTCGGTCACGCTCGGCAAATCGGTCCAGCGTGTGACGTTGCCTCCGAACGCGACGCTGACGCTCAATACCGGCCAGCCCTTCGGCGATCTCGTTATCGGCAGCGCCGATATGATCGACGTGGTGCCGCTCTCCGACCGGTCGCTGTTCATTCGCGGCAAGCAGATCGGCGCCACCAATATCTCGGTCTATGGCGACGACAAGTCGCTTCTCGGTGTCATCGACATCCGCGTTGCCAGCGATTTCACCGAAGTCGCCGCCGCCATTCGCTCTGCCGCGCCCTCGGCCCGGGTTACCGTGGTCAACTCCAACAATCGCATTCGCCTGACAGGCATGGTCCGTGACGGCGTTGAATTGCAGCGGGTGATGGAAGTCGCCCAGTCCTATTCCGACCAACCGGTGCTGAACCAGTTGCGCGTCAGCGACAGCCAGCAGGTGATGCTGGAGGTCCGTATCATTGAAGCCTCACGCACGACGGGTCGTGACCTCGGGATCGGTTGGTCCGGGCACGGCAACAACGGTATCGGCAAGGCAACGACCAGCCAGGGTATCACCGTGAATGATGACGGCAGCCTGGCCCGTAGCCTCCTTGACCCCAAGGGTGCGGCAACGGGTATGCTGCCCTTCGGCCAGTTGATCGCCAAGGTGCTGGAAATCTCCGGCGGCCGCATCGACGTGGTCATCAATGCGCTCGAGCAGAAGGGATTGGTGCGTCGTCTGGCTCAGCCGAACCTTATCGCCATGAGCGGCTCGACCGCCAGCTTCCATGCCGGCGGTGAAGTGCCGATCCTGAAGACGACGAACAACGGCACGACAGTCGCCACCGAGACGGACTATCGCCCCTTTGGTGTGCGGCTGACCTTCAAGCCGGTGGTGCTTGACGACGGCGTCATCAATCTGGAGATCGAGCCTGAGGTTTCCGAGCTTGATCCGTCGATCAGCGTCAACGGCAATCCGGGTTTCATCTCACGCGCTGCCAGCACGACGGTAGCGCTTCGTGACGGCCAGAGCTTTGCCATGGCGGGCCTGCTGCAGTCGATCAATGCCAAAGATATCCAGCAACTGCCGGGCCTCGGGAAGATACCGATCCTCGGCGCACTGTTCCGTTCGACGAGTTTCCAGAAGAAGGAATCCGACCTCGTTATCGTCGTCACCCCGCACATTGTGCGACCGGCCCGCCCGGGTGAGGACCTCTACAGTCCGCTCGATCAGACGCGCTCGTCCAATGACGTCGAACTTTTCGCGCTCGGTGTCTTGGAAGTCGACAAGGACATGCTCCGACGCTTTCGCAATGGCGTCGGCGTGACTGGGCCCTATGGCCATCGTCTCGACCTGAACCAGGGAGGCCAAGTTGTTGTTACAAAACGCTAAGCGCGTCCTTTTCGTCCTTGCAGCCGCCGGCCTTGCTTCCGGTTGCGCCGACTACATGAACCATCGCGACTCGATCACCTTCGGGCTCGGGAATGCTGTGGAAGCAAACAAGGCCATCCATATCGAGGACCCGTTCCCGCCGGAAGCCCAGCGAACCCGAATCGCAAGCGACGGCAAGGTGATCCGCAGGGTGGTCACGCAGTACCAGAACGGCGGGATGGGCGTTGTTCCGCCGTCGCCGGCCATGGGGGCTAATGGGGCGTCCAGTGTGGCCACCGTTAGCCAATAGCTGGCGAAAGGCATGAACGGCGGTAGCGCGCCGGAAGGGAAAATGCACGAAACAGGGTCGTCACGGCGATAGCGCCGTGATGGGGGTATGCCAATGCTGAGCAGGGTTGTCAGACGGTTCTGGAACGATCATCGTGGCTATGTTATCGCCTTGACGCTCATCGCCATGCCTATGCTTCTCGGCTTTTCGCTGCTGATCATCGACGTCGGCCGCAGCAGCAACCTGCATACCGATCTCCAGAACGCGGTCGATGCGATGGCGTTGGCCGGAGCCCGCGAACTCGATGGCCGCGATGATGCCATTTCGAGGGCGCAGACGTCGATCGAGAAAATCGCCAATAGCGCGGCTTTTTCCGGGGGCGGGGCCGGCATGTCGCTTGGCTCGCATATTACCGTGGCCTACCACGCCGGCAACGATGCCGGAAGCACTGTCACCGTGCTTTTTCTGAAGAGCATCCCGGCCAACGACGACACGCCCATCCCGTCTTCGATGCAAACGACCACGGCCAGCGAAGCGTCCTACGCCTGGGTCATCGCCAAGCCGCAGGCGATGCAGACGATCTTTCCGATCCCCGTTGGCTTCACCCGCAATACGATCAACATCGCTGCCGATGCTGTGGCCGTATACCATGCCAGCGCCTGTGACATCACGCCGCTCTTCATCTGCAATCCCTACGAGCCGGCCGGCAATACGAGCCCGGCCGCCAACGAACAGGCGGCGGCGGATCTCCACACCAACTTCGCGGCCGGCAATCTCTACGGCCGGCAGATCGAAATGAACAGCACGTCTTCGTCCAATCCCGGGCCTGGTAATTTCGGGTTCCTGCGGACACCGCTGGGCAATGGCGCAAACGTGCTGGCGGAGGCTCTCGCCACCGGCAATCCGGGAGCCTGCTATACGCAGGACAGCCTGGATACCAAGACGGGTGCCGTCGCCGGGCCTGTGGAGGCTGGCGTCAATACGCGCTTCGGCATTTATGAGGGGTCGTTCAAGGGCTCGCGCAATGACGGCCGCTATCGCCCGGCCCAGAACGTGCGCTCCGCACAAAAGCAAACGGGACAGAATGGCTGCAAGGATTACGACCCGGCAATGGTCGGCAGCGCGGTCGGTGATGTCACCAAGGCGGTGCCGTTGGGCTACGGTTCAGCCATGAGCACGCTTGGCGGCGGCAAGATCAGCAGCAGCAACAATTGGAACTACGCAAACTACTGGAGCGTCGCACAGGGCGGGACGCCGCCGTCGGTCAGCGCCATTCTCAGCAATCATTCCAGCTATCCGCCGACAGCCACCGGAACACCGAGCCGGCCCTCCGCCTACGATGTCTATCGTTACGAACTCAACACCCCGGCGCTACTCAACCATGCCTCGGCGAACGGCGAGGTCGGCAATCCGACGACAGGCGGCGGCCAGTGCTATTCGGGACCTTCCCTTTCGAACTACACGGCGGACGAGTATGGCGATCGTCGTGAGATCTTCGCCGCGATCGTCAATTGCGGCTACGAAGCATCGATCGGCCATCTGAACGGTCAGAAGCAGACGCAGGCGGTTGCCTTCGCCCGCATGTTCATGACCAAACCGGCGATCAAGGCCGGCAGCGAACGCTATCTGTCGCTCGAAGTGATCGACATCAGCGGCAAGGGTGGACGGGGCACACTCGAAGATTTCCTCCGGGAAGAAGCGGAGCTGGTCAGATGATGGCGCTCCGCAACTTTATCAGGCATCGGCTTTGCCCCGGCTTCTGGCGGCGGGAGGAAGGCGCGGTGCTTGCCGAAGCGCTGCTCGCCATCCCCTTTGTGACGCTCTTTGCGGCGGGGATACTGGAGTTTGGCAGCATCTTCTGGGAGCGTATGCAGATCGACGCAGGCTTGCGCGATGCGGGGCGCTACCTCTCGCGATGCCGGCCGGTGTCGGGAACCTATGTGCCGACATGCAATCAGGCGACTGCGAAGACGATCGCCTTTTACGGAACGCAAACACCTGCGGCAAACGCTAAACCCCGTGTCCCCGGCTGGAAGGACGCTGCCGACATTACCATCACTGCACCCGATGCAGACGGGAACATCACCATCTCAACTGCTCATCTCTACGAGACCTCGCCGGTGTTCGGCTTTCTCGGAATCGACGCCATCACGATCAGCTCATTCCATGAAGAGAGATACATCGGATGGTGACCTCTAGGGCGATCAAGACCTTCTGGCAGGATAGCAGTGGTGCCAGCCTTGTCGAAGCATTGCTGACCTTTCCGATCGTCATGCTGGTATTCGCCGCCTTCATCGAGTTCGGCTATGCCATGTCGCAGTGGAACCAGACCGTCAAGGCACTGCAATATGGTGCCCGTCTGGCGGCCGTATCCGATCCGGTGACGACGAATTTCAATGCCGTTTTCCCGATCGGAGCTGCCGATCCACTCAACAACGGCAAAGCGGCGCCGAACGATGCCACGATATCCTCGACCTGCGGGCCGGCTCTGGCGAACTGCACGGCGGCATTGAACCGGATCGTCCTGGGAAGTGACGGCCTTTGCAACGCGGGAACTGATCCTCACCCCGGCATTTGCGACCTCAATTGGCGCATCACGCCGGATAAGCTGATGGTCACCTACCAGCGATCGGGGCTCGGCTACTGGGGCCGGCCGGACGGGCCCGTGCTGACGATGCGGCTGGAGGTACGCAACATCACCTTCGATCTGCCGATCCTCGGCGGGCTGTTGGGACTTAACGACATCACCATCCCGGCCCATCCGGTGACGATCACGACGGAAGATCTAAAGACGTGCTCAACCTGCTGACTCCTTAAATTATGCGTAGGAAAGCGAAATGACAGCTCACATGAACATTGCCGCATCCACCAAGATCCTGGTTCTCTCCGACGACGCGGCTGCAGCGAGCTTCATGCTCGATACGTTCGGGTCGCTTTCGCGTTACGATGTCCGCCATCTCTCGCTGAAGGCGCTCGGAGAAAAGGGCCGGTTCGATCCGACGCAGTTCGACCTGATCGTTCTCGACGTCGACAACGGGAAATTGCTGCACCAGCCGGAGCTCTTCGCGTTTCGCACCACCTATCGGGACATTCCGCTCGTCGTCGTTTCCGAAGAGCTGCCGGACGACATGCTGCGGCTGCTCTTCCGCCTGAACGGCAATGACTGGCTGAAGAAGCCGCTCGAGCGCCGCGCACTGATCGACATGATTTCGACCCATGCGCCAGGCACTGGGGCCAGCGACAGCCGGGTGCATGCCGTGGTCTCAGCCGTCGGTGGCGCGGGCGCCAGCATGATCGCTTCGTCGCTTGCGCATGCGCTGGCCCAGCCGACCAAGAACTCGACGCCGCGGGTTGACTTGTTCGACACGGATTTTTGCTCCGGGATGCTTGGCTATTATCTCAACCTCGTCAACGACTACGACTTAAAACCAGTCATCGCCAATCCTTCCCGGGTCGATCTGGAATTCATCGATCTGGTTCGAAAGCGTCATTCGGGCGGCTTTTCACTGCTGTCCTTCAAGCAGCCAGCAGTCCTTCTGGCACCCAAGGGCCGGGAACTCGTGCTGCGTATGCTCGACGTGGCCGCCTTCGAGAGCGACCACACGATCATCGACATTCCCTATTATGACACGCCGTGGAAATACGAGGTGCTCAGCTCGGTCAACAGCATCTGCATCGTCACCGAAATGACGGTCCCTGCGCTTTCTCAAGCCAAGGATTTGTTTGCCAATCTGGTACGGCTGCGCGGCAGCTCGGATCAGATATTCATCGTCATCAACAAATACCGCAGCAAGCTTTTCGGCCTCGGCCTGCGCCGACAACAAACGGAGAAGATCTTCAAGGAGATCCCGACGCATGTCATTGCGGATGACTGGGATACTCTGAGCGAGGCAGTCAACCGCGGCGTGCTGCCATTTCAAGTGAATTCCCGGGCGCGCTTCTGCGGCGCGGTCGGCAAACTTGGAGCACTGGTGCGATGACGGCGATCGACAGTGGGCGCATAAGGTCCCGCGCCGCCGATGTCGGTCTTGCGGTTTTGGCAATTCTGGCCGCTGTCGGAAACGCTGCGGCAGGCGGGCTTGTGCCGCGAAGCCTTGGGCCGACGACAAGCGCCGTGGTGACGATCGAAAAAAGCTATGCGGCTGGGACAATCGTCATCGTCAGCGGCAATCGTACGCTGGATCTCGTCATCTCCGAAGGACGCGCGATCCGTTACAAAATCGGAGTCGGACGAGACGGATTTCGCTGGAGCGGTACCGTCAAGGTTGGACGCAAGGCAGAGTGGCCTGACTGGCGCCCGCCTGCCGAGATGAAGGCGCGCTCAGCCGGACTTCCGGACCTGGTACCTGCCGGACCGCTTAATCCATTGGGTGCTCGCGGGATCTATCTCTACAAGGGCGGGACCGACACGCTCTACCGCATTCATGGAACGAACGAGCAGTCGACGGTCGGCGGTTTCGCGTCATCGGGCTGTTTTCGCATGAGCAATGCCGACGTCATCGATCTCTATGAGAGGGTGAAAGTCGGCTCCACGGTCATTGTAAAGTAATAGTTCAGGGGCGGGAAACATGGCGAACGGTATCATGGGGCGTTTCTACAAGCAGCGGGAGCCGGAAAGCCGGGAACATCTGGATGCGGCCGAACTGTCTTTGGTCGGCGCAGTTGAGAACATACCTGCCCAGCCGGCCTCTGACAGCGCCACAGCGAGTGGCGAAGAGGCTTCGTTCGGGCCGGACATGGTTTCCGAGCGGGTCAATCTGCACCGCTTCCTGCTCGATCGCATCAACCTCGGGATCCTCGACACACTCGACAACGAGGAGATCGCCACCGAGATCCGGCCGTTGGTCAAGGACTATATTCGGAGTAACAACTTTCCGCTGAATGCCAAGGAAATCAATGATCTGATCCGCGATATCACCGACGAGATGCTTGGGTTGGGACCGATCGAGCCGCTGCTGGCCGATGACACGATCGCAGATATTCTCATCAACGGCTACAACAGCGTCTATGTCGAGCGTAGCGGCAAGCTCGAGAGCACCGCCGTGCGGTTCAAAGACGAGGATCACCTGCTTCGGGTGATCAACAAGATCGTCTCGGCGGTTGGCCGCCGTGTCGACGAGTCAACGCCGATGGTTGACGCGCGCCTCAAGGATGGCTCGCGTGTCAACGTCGCCATCAGGCCGATTTCTGTCGATGGACCGCTCGTTTCCATTCGCAAATTCACGCGTAAGCCGCTGACAATGGAGCGCCTCGTGCAATATGGCGCTATGGCTGATGCGATGCGCATCCTTCTCAGCGCCGCGGTCAAGGGAAAGGTGTCCATGGTCATTTCAGGCGGCACCGGTTCTGGCAAGACCACCTTGCTGAACGCCCTCTCGTCGCAGATTTCTCCAAGGGAGCGCCTGATCACCATCGAGGATGCGGCCGAGCTTCAACTGCAGCAGCCACATGTGGGGCGTTTGGAAACCCGACCGCCGACGCTCGACGGCCGCAACGAGATCCGGCAACGCGAGCTTTTGAAGAACGCCCTGCGCATGCGTCCCGACCGCATCATCGTCGGCGAAGTACGCGGCGACGAGGCGTTCGACATGCTGCAGGCGATGAATACCGGTCACGAGGGGTCGATGACGACCATTCACGCCAACACGCCGCGCGACGCCGTCGGCCGGCTTGAGCAGATGGTCGGCATGGCAGGGATGCCGATGTCGCAGTTGAGCATTCGCTCGCAGATCTCGTCCGCCATCACCATGATTGTGCAGGTCCAGCGCCTGAGCGACGGCAGCCGCAAGGTCGTCTCGATTTCCGAGATCACCGGCATGGAGGGCGAAGTCGTGCAGATGCAGGAGATTATGAAATTTAAGAAAATCGGCACCGATGAAGGCGGGCGGATTCATGGAGAATTCCGCGCCACCGGCATCCGCCCGCGGTTCGTCGAGGAATTTGCCGAACTCGGGATCGAGATCCCTTTGACGATTTTTGATCCCGGCAAACCGCTGCAAACGGGACCTGTCCAATGACCCTGACTCTCCTTTATGCGGCCGTTTTCACCGCCGCCCTGGTTGCTGTCGAAGCGATCATGCGCGGCTACTTCAAGAGCTCCGAACGACACCGCGCCGTGAACCATCGGCTGAGCTTGCTCGAGGTCAGCGATGATCATCGTAAGACCTATAGCGATATGCTGAAGGAGCGCGGTGCCGGCGACAGTTGGCGGCAAACCCCCATCATGCAGCGGCTGCTGCAGTTTTACGCCCAGTCGGGAATCAAGTTCGATGCCAGGCGATTTGCTCTCTTCGCGATCGCGGGCGCCCTTTTGACGTGGCTGGCCGTTCGGTTCCTCGTGCCGAGCACTTTGTTTAGGATCCCCGTCTTTCTCTTGATCGGCCTCCTCATCCCTGCACTCGTCGTCTGGCGCGCCCGGGCGCGCCGCATGAGAAAATTCGAACTTAAGCTTCCTGAAGCGCTCGATGTCGCCAATCGCAGCTTGGCCGCCGGCCACCCGCTGCCGGCGGCGATTTCTTTGGTGGCACGCGAGATGCCTGATCCGATCGGCACCGAGTTCGGCCTCCTCTCGGATGAACTCACCTACGGCGTGACGCTGGACGATGCCCTTGTCAACTTGGCGGACCGGGTCGGCGTCGAGGATCTGAACCTGCTTGCGATATCGCTGAGCGTACAGGCCGGAACCGGCGGAAACCTCGTGGAGATCTTGCAGAACCTTTCGAAGACGCTGCGAGACCGGACGATGCTGAAGGCAAAGGTCAAGGCGATTTCCTCGGAAGGACGCATCACGGCGATCTTCATGTCGGTCTATCCGTTTCTGCTCTACGCGATGATCAAGGCGTTGTCGCCGACCTACTTCGATCCCCTCTGGGATAGCGGCCACGGAACCGTCGTGGTGAGCGCGCTGCTGGCCGTCATGGCGATCGGGAATGTCATTCTCTACAAGATGGTCAACTTCGAGTACTGAGGCGGTCATGTCGAGTGAGTATGGAATTTACCTCATCGTCTTCTTTGCAGTGCTGATATTTTCTGCAGCTGCATCGGAATTGTTTTTTCGACAGCGCGAGGTCTCGGTTCGGGTGTCGAAGAGCTCGGCGGCATCAGGCGAGGAGTTCCAGCTTGGCGATACGACGATTGCCGATCTCGGCGAGGCGGAAAACCGCCTGATCCGTCGCTATTTCGAGATTACTCGACGTGACACGAATGTGAACTCCACCCAGAACCGGCTGATCCGGGCGGGGTATTTCGCTGCCGGCGCCGTGACCGCCTTCCAGGTGGTTCGCGCGATGGTCTGTATCAGCGTGCTGGTCGCGGCGGTCTGGGTTTTAAACCGGGTCGCGCCGGACATGTCGCGGATGGCGACGCTGATCGTTGCCATGTTTGCTGCGGGCATGACCTTCATTCTGGTCAACATCTATATCGACCGGCGTGGTGCCGCCAAGGAGAGGGAGTACCGCCGCCTCTTTCCCGATTTCATGGATATGCTGATCGTCTGCCTCGATGCGGGCATGAGCATCGAGGCGGCGGCGAACCGTGTTGCCCGGGAATTCGTTGCCAAGCAGCAGGACTTCGGCCTGCATCTCTCGATCATGATGCTGGAAGTGCGGGGCGGCCGGCGATTGCGCGAGGCGCTCGCGAACCTCGCTATCCGCCTGAGGATTGACGAAGCCCGGGCCCTTTCCGTTCTGTTTCGCCAATCGGAAGAGCTCGGGACCAGCGTAACGCAGACGCTGCGGGTCTACTGCAAGGAAATGCGCGACCTCCGTATTGTTCGCGCCGAGGAAAAGGCAAACGCCCTTCCGGTCAAGATGCTGCTGCCGCTCGGCGCGTTTCTATTTCCGGTAAGCCTCATCATAGTTCTCGTTCCCATTGTTATCCGTGTCGTCAGTCTTCTCATCGGCATGAAACCCGGCGGTTGAGCCAAGCGAGGTCGTATGCAGTATTCGCTCGAACAGAATCGTAAGGATGCCATCATTTCCCTCGATCCGCGTATGCCAATGGCACCGGCAAGCATAGAACAAGCCGGACTGGATCCGTCGTTCCTGCTTCGGCTGGCGTCAAAATGCGCGGCCGAGCAGGATACAACCACGGCATCTCATCTGGCTGACCGCATGAAATTGCCGAAAGTGATCGTCAATATCCTGATCAAGGAGCTCGTGAAACTCGCATACCTCGAGGCTCGCGGCTTGGCTGGTGAGGATGTGAGATCCGATATTCGATATGCGCTTTCCATGAAGGGGTTCGAATATGCCCACGCGGCGTCGCGTCAATGCCAATATGTCGGGCCGGCGCCGGTGTCGCTGGACGCGTTCTGCCGGCAGGTAGCTTTGCAGTCCATCCATTACGAGCGCGTGACCCCGGAGCGGCTGAACGACAGCCTTGACGGGCTCGTGCTCTCGGACGCCTTGGTCGAAAAGCTCGGCCCGGCCATCAACTCCGGTCGCTCTATCCTGCTTTACGGACCACCCGGCAACGGAAAGACGAGCATCGCCGAGCGGACGTCGCAACTGTTCCGCCAAACAATCTGGGTGCCCTATGCCATCGAGGTCGGCGGCCATGTCATCAGTTTCTATGACGAAGCAGTGCATCACCCCGTATCGGAGGTTGACACGGAATCCCATCCGAAAGCCGATCAACGATGGATCGAATGCCGCCGTCCGGTGATCAAGACGGGCGGGGAATTGACCCTCGATCAGCTCGACCTCACTTTCAACGAAGGACCGAATGTCTATGAAGCGCCCATACACTTGAAGGCATCAGGCGGCGTTTTCATCATCGACGACTTCGGGCGCCAACAAGTGGCGCCGCAGGCGCTCATCAATCGCTGGATTGTGCCGCTCGAGCGCGGATATGACTTCCTGACGCTGCACACCGGCAAGAAGTTCAGGGTTCCCTTTGACGAACTGGTAGTATTTTCGACGAATATCGCTCCGAAGGACCTTTCCGACGAGGCGGGCTTGCGGCGACTCAAGTATAAGATCTTTGTGAACACCCCGTCGCGCGACGAATATATCAGAATTTTCAAATCCTATGCCAGCGACGCCGGATTGGCTGTCTCTGATCCAGACCTGAGCCTGTTCTATGATCGCAAGTACAAAGGCGATGTGCTGGCGTCTTGCTATCATCCGAAATATCTTCTGGATTTCGTCGGTTCTTACTGCGAGTTCAACGGGATAGCAGGAAACGCTTCGCTCGATATGCTCGAACGGGCGTGGGAAGGTGTATTTACGTCGGAATGATTGCGGGCTTGTCACTGGACACGGCGTGTTCCTGGACAATGTGTCCAACACAGATTTGATGACTTACGGGGAGTAAACGAATGACTAGCATTCCGGGCATTGAGGTCGAAGCAGACCGCGCAATACCAAGCAATTTGCGAGTGATAGAGCAGCGGGGCTCAAAAAGCTCGCTATTCGTCGGTTTGCTGCTGATGCTCTTGCCTGTGAATGCTGGCGTTCTCGTCTATACCGCCAAAAACTCAGCCGATGTTCGCGAGAGCCGCGAGACCATCGCCGCGCTTAAGAGGTCCATCGATGGTCTGAGGGGACAGATGGAAAAGCAGTCGCGCAACATCGCGGATAATGCCAAGGCTGACGAAGTCGCACTTATCCGCCAGGGGATGGATGAGCTGCAAAAGACTATGATGAACGAACGGCGAAACGACACAAGTGGTCTTCGGATGGGTTCAGCTTTGGTCCTTAGCGCACCCGGCAAGGAGCCAGCACAATTTTTCGCACCCCGTGCCGTGCCGGCGGAAGCTCAAGCTTCGGATAGCAGCCTTGCGTCCCTCGAAGCCGGGGGCATTGCCGTCAGTGACCTGCCGCGTTACGAGCGCACACTCTCGCCGGAAGGCCAGCTCATCCTTCGGAAGGCCCGGTAAACACCGCGTTCGCCGAAATCTCCAAATCAATCGGAGGATGCTGCCAGGGGGCGCCGATGCTCGCAATGCGCAAGGGCAATCTCATCTCGACCCAGATTGCCGATCGCTGCAGGGCCCATCACCGCTGAGCGTAATTTACGCTGTTCTTCATCAATTCGAGATTACGGGCAGTGACTTCGTTTCCGGGATCAAGCTCATAGGCTTTCAGGAAATACCGTCTGGCAGTGCGCAAGTCACCGCGTAAAAGGTGAGAATATCCGATATTGTTGTAGTAGACCGGGGTGTTGCCGATCATTCGCGAGAGTTGCTGGTAGGCGCGGTCGGACGTGTCGAAGCGGGCAACCATGTCAGCGGATGCTGCTAAGCCCAGCCACGCGGCCGGATCCTGCGGAAAAACGTCAACTGCTCGCTTGTAAATGGCGTAAGATTTTCCGTAGTTCTTTTCCTGAAATTGCAGTTTGCCGGTGGTTATCAACTCGTCGTTCTTATAGAAGGCGACGGCTGAGTCATCCTCGAGGGTCTTTGCACTATCGCCATAAGCAGCCAGACCATCAACGCTGGATGACTGGCAACCAGCTAAAATCGCTCCAGTCGCTATCAAAAACGCAATGCATTTGGTTCCGGCTCTGATCTGCAACATTGGCAATTTGATCTCCCATCAGACATTCTTACCTGAGACTCGGATGTGTTCACCGGAAATCATCGTAAAAAAAACCTAACAACTCAAGAATTTGAGCAAATAGTCGCAAAAAAGCGACAGTGCGGTCTTCGCCGGAATGCGACAGGTGTGATAAAACGCCTGCTATCTGAAGTAGGCATCATCTGCCGCGTGGCTCCTTGAGTAGAAATCAATCAACGTCGCCTATCCTGCTCGTCAGGTCAAAGGATGGAACGCGGTATGCGGATCGCTATTTTCACGCTGATGCGAGTTGGGCCATCGCTGGCTTACGCGATTGCATCGATCTTCGTTCTCAGCATACCGCTCTTGGAAAGCCACCCCTCAAGTGCCTCCGCCTGGTGGCTGCATATGACCATACTTCCGGTCATGCGCGAGCCCATCTATCTGCTTTTGGCGATACCCGGCGTTGGAATTTGGAGCGCCACGGTCCTGTTGATGCTGGCATCGATTTTCGGGATTCGAGTGGCCATGCAGCCGCAAAGACACCGCCGGTCAGGATTCATCCATGCCCATATCGCGCTGATCGCGACCGGTCTAACCATGGTGCGGGGAGCCGTTGCGCAAGCCGGCCTTTCGGAGTTTGCGCTGCCTCAATTTCAACGGGGCGACTGGTCGTTCCTGCCGCTATCCCAACCGCTTGGGACCTTCCTTTTCATATCCGTGTTTTTGGCCTGCATCTGCAGCCATTTAACAGTCATCAAGCGTGCAATATCGGCGTGATAGAAAAGGGTTGAACCGCCCCGCCGGAGGCGCGGCAAGACGCACCTCGAGTTGCGGCAGCGCAGGCAGGACCGGCTCGAGCCAAGGCGCAGGAGAAGCCGAAGCTTGGCGCAGCCGCCTTGAAGATTTTCGGTTTCGCCCGGGTCGCCGCCTTCGGCCTTGCTGTCCATCCTGTCGCTCGCCATGACCTTGAAAATCCTCCGGGACAAGGCCAAGCTCCCATCCCATCGACATCAGCCTTTCAATCCGCGAGGGTCTTTACCACCATGCCCGATACCTACCCACCCTCGAACCTTGCCGCGATCGACGCCGCGCACCACCTGCACCCTTTCGCCGACATGAAAAAGCTGAATGCCGAAGGAACGCGCATTATCCAGCGCGGCGAGGGCGTCCACATCTTCGATAATCACGGCAAAAAATATCTCGACGGTTTCGCCGGCCTCTGGTGCGTCAATATCGGCTATGGCCGCCGGGAGATCACCGACGCCGTGGCCAGGCAGATGAACGAGCTGCCCTATTACAACACCTTCTTTGGCACGACTTCGACGCCGACGACGCTGCTGGCACAGAAGGTCACCTCGCATGCCGGCGAGCGTTTCAACCATGTCTTCTTCACCGGCTCCGGCTCGGAGGCGAACGACACCTGGTTTCGCATGGCGCGTGTCTATTGGAGCGCCGTCGGCAAGCCGTCGAAGAAGATCATGATATCGAGGAAGAACGGTTATCACGGTTCGACCGTTGCCGGCGCCAGCCTCGGCGGCATGAAATACATGCACGAACAGGGCGACCTGCCGATACCGGGTATCGTCCATATCGGCCAGCCCTACTGGTACGGCGAGGGGGGCGATCTCACGCCCGCCGAATTCGGTCTGAACGTCGCCCGCGAGCTCGAAGCGAAGATCGATGAGCTGGGCGAGGAGAATGTCGCAGCCTTCGTCGCCGAGCCGGTGCAGGGGGCGGCCGGCGTCATCATCCCGCCCGAGACCTACTGGCCGGAGATCGATCGCATCTGCAAGGCGCGCAATATCCTGCTGGTGACCGACGAGGTGATCTGCGGTTTCGGCCGGCTGGGCGCCTGGTTCGGCCACCAGCATTTCGGCGTCGAGCCCGATCTGGCGCCGATCGCCAAGGGGCTTTCCTCCGGTTACCTGCCGATCGGCGGCGTGCTCGTCAGCGACCGCATCGCCGATGTGCTGATCAACGAGGTCGGCGAATTCAATCACGGCTTCACCTATTCCGGCCACCCGGTCTGCGCCGCCGCCGCACTCGAGAACCTGCGCATCATCGAAGAGGAAAGACTGGTCGAACGGGTGCGCGATGATATCGGACCCTATTTCGGCAAGGCCTGGGCAGCGCTCGCTGAACATGATCTCGTCGGTGAGGCCGACAGCATCGGCCTGATGGGCGGCCTGCAGCTTGCCGCCGAGAAGAGCACGCGCACCCGTTATGCCAAGCCCGATCAGGTCGGTGCGCTGGTGCGCAACCACGCGCTGGCGAACGGCCTCGTGCTGCGCGCCACCGGCGACCGCATGCTCGCCTCGCCGCCGCTCGTCATCAGCCACGCAGAGGTGGACGAGATGGCGAGGATCACCCGATTGGCGCTGGATTTGGCCTGGAAGGAGCTGAAATCCTGATTCGCTCAGCCCGGCTGATTGACCCAGGCATAGCCGAAACGGTAGCTGTCGCCGCCGCGCCGATAGAAATAGGGCACGTCGATCACCGACGCCTGCGGTGCGGACGCGCCGAGATTGGCCTGCAGCCATTCAGCCATATCAGGCGGAAGCGCTTCGCTTCCCCCCTTCTGCGGGAGGAGCCACACGAGGAGAAGCGGTCGCCGACCCGCAAGATCCGGGTGGAAGCCGGGATAATCGACGGAGAGGACCGGCACACCGGGAATATCTTGCCTGACATTGCCGGCAAGCAAGCTGTCGCCGGCAAGGACCGCCGCCGGTTCGGCCTGTCTGCGCAAGATTTCCAGCATGCCGGCATAAGGCCTGTTCAGCCGCTCGTAATGACCGGTGAAGCGTGCAGTCGCGACGCTTCCGTAAAGGGCCGCCGGCACACCGATCATGATGACGGTGACGATGGCCATAAAACGCCGGAACGCCCTGTCTGTCGCGACGCCTGCCGCCTCGATCTTCAGGCAGAAATAGAGCGGCAGGATGAAGAGCATCGGCACCAGCCAGCGATCCTTGATGCCGGCCGCGCCGCCGAAGACGATCAGAAGCAGAATGCCGGCCAAGAAGACGAGCATCATCCGCTCGAGCAGCCGCGTCCATTCCGAACCGGAGCCGAGTGTCGGACGAAGGCTCCTGCCGAAGACGAGCGCGAATACCGCCGCGGTCAATCCGGCAAAGCTGATGATGGCGAGAGCCAGTGAACTGACGCCCATGGCCACCTGGGTGAGATAGCTCGCATGGCCGCTCGCGGTCATCTTCTCCAGGGTGCGTGCGGTGGCGAAATCGAGATTGTCCTTCAGCCAGAAGAGATGCGGCAGGATGATGACGAGCGCCACCGCTGCCGTCAGCATCAGCCGCCAGTCGAAGATCCGCGGCCGCAGGCGCGCATCCGAAAGCGCGGCAATCAGGGCTGCGGCCGGCAGGATCGCGAAATTATATTTAGCAAGCAGGCCGAAACCGATGCCGATGCCGGCGATGAGATAGGAGGCGAGGCTCGGCTGCTTCAGGCTGCGGATGAAGCCGTAGAAGAAGATGCTGGCCGAGAAGAACACGGCGACCGTATGCGTCAGGTCGCGCTGCATCTCGAAAGCCATCTGCGGGATCGTCAGCAGCCCGAGCGTGGTGATCGCCACCAGCGCCTTGTCGCGCAGGATAAGCCGCGCCGTGAGGCCGTAGAGCACGTAGGAGCTGAACAGCAGTAGGTTCTTCACCACCGAAAGGGCGGTTAGCGAGACGCCGGCGAACTGGAAGACCGTATATTGCAGCCAGTTGTAGAAGGGCGGCTGCGGGCCGTAGCCGGCGGCAAGCCATTGCGAGCGGAAGACCTGTTCGGCCTCGTCGAGATCGAGAGAATGCGAGGTTGCGAGCCGCACGCCGACGTGAAGCACGAAATAGGCCGCCAGCAGGGCAAAGATCCAACTGATGTCGCGACGGTTGCTCTCGGTCATTCTATTTGCTCTCCGGCCGAACCCAGGCATAACCGAGCGCGAAATTGTCGCCCTGGCGGCCGAAATAATAGGGAAGCGACAGCGAGCCGATCTCCTGCAGCACGATGCCGGCCGCCGTCAGCGCTGATGAAAACCGCTCCGGCATGATCGCATCGGCAGCCGTCGCCGTTTTCTTGCCGCGCCAGACGATGAGCACCGGCCCCTTGGCCTCGGCATAGGCCGGAATGCCCGGTGCCGGAAAATCCGGGATCACCACCGGCACATCGGGAAATTGCAGCCGCATGTTTCCGCCGATATAGGGGTCGGAAGCGATCACAAGTGCGGGTTGCGCCTGTCGCGTCATTTCGCGCGAAAAACCCGCCATCGGCACATTCGGCCGGCTGTAGGTGCCGATCAGCCCGGCGCCGACGACACGGAAACCGAGGGCGATCAGCACGCAGGCCATCAGCACCGGCAGCACCGGCCGGAAGCGGCGCAGCCCGGCGGAAAGGTCGAGCCCGGCCGCCTGCATCTTCGCCAGGAAATAGATCGGCAGCACCAGCAGGAACGGGTCGAGCCAGCGCTCGCGAACCGTGGTGGAGCCGGTGAAAAGCACGATGAGAGCAATGCCGGCGAGACTTGCGAGCATCATCCGCTCCATCATCCCCGTCCAGCGGTTGCCCGCCGAAAGCGCCCGGACAAAATCCCGGCGAAAGGTGGCGGCGAAGATCAGCACCGGCAGCGCCGCAAAGGCGATGATGGCGACGAGAAAGGCGACAAGGCCTTTGCCGATCCGCACGGCGCCGGCCGGTTCGCTGCCGGCGGCCATCTTGACCAGAGTGTCGGAGGAGGCGAATGCGAGATTGCCCTGCAGCCAGACCGCGTGCGGCAGGACGATGACGAGCGCGACAGTGATCGCCGCCAGCATGCGCCAGTCGAGCGCCCTGCGCCGCCATTCGGCATCGGGCAGGATGGCGATCAAAGCGACGACAGGCATCAGCGCGAAATTATATTTCGAGATCAGCCCGATGCCGGTCGCAAGCCCAAGCAGGAGATAGCTGCCGATATCGGGCCGATCGAGCGTGCGGAAGAAGCCGTAGAGAAACAGCGAGCTGGCAAAGAGCAGCGCCGTCGTGTGGGTCAGGTCCTGCTGGGCCATGTAGGAGACCTGGGGCAGGGTGATCAGCGCCAGCATGGCGACGGCGGCAAGCGCCTGATCCTTCAGCGCCCGCCGCCCGGCGAGGCCGTAGAAGAGATAGGATAGGAACAGCAGGATGTTCTTCGGGACAACAAGCGCGCCGATCGACATGCCTGCCACCGAAACGACGGCATATTGCATCCAGTTGTAGAAAGGTGGCTGCGGACCGTAGCCGGCCAGCAGATATTGCGAGAAGAAGGACTGCTCGGCCTCGTCGAGCTCCAGCGAATGCGGAAGCGCGATGCGCAGCGCGATGTTGAGCACGAAATAGGCTGCAAGCAGCAGGCCTGCGGTTCTGATCGTGCTCGTCACGCGCTCCAGCATCGTGCTGCCGGCTTAGGCTTGGCTTTGATCGTCGAAGATCTGCCGCACGATGTAGTTCGGAGAGGCGTCGTCGCGATAATAGGTGCGCGCGATCATTTCCGCCAGGATGCCGGTGGTGATCATCTGCACCGACGACAGCAGCAGCACGACGCCGACCATCAGCATCGGGCGCGTGCCGATATCGTTGCCCATGATGAACTTGTCGAAGCCGAGATAGAGCAGGATCAGCATGGCGAGCGCGCCGAGACCTAGGCCGAGCGAACCGAAGAAATGCCCCGGCCGCGCCTTGTAGCGCATGAAGAACATCACCGACAGCAGGTCGAGGATGACGCGGAAGGTGCGCGAAATGCCGTATTTCGAAACACCGTGCTCGCGGGCATGGTGGGTGACGGCCATCTCGCCGATGCGCGAGCTCGGAACGACACCGGCGACCCAGGCCGGGATGAAGCGGTGCATCTCGCCCATCAGCTTCACCTGCTTGATGATCGAGGCACGGTAGATTTTCAGGCTGCAGCCGTAATCATGCAGCTTGACGCCGGTGATGCGGCCGATCAGGTAGTTGGCGCACCAGGAGGGGATCTTGCGCAGGAACAGGCCGTCCTTGCGGTTCTTGCGCCAGCCGACCAAGAGGTCGAGTTCACGCCGTTCCAGCTCGGAGACCATCGAAGGAATGTCCTTCGGGTCGTTCTGGAGGTCGCCGTCCATCGTCGCGATCAGGCGGCCCTGGGCCGTGTCGATGCCGGCCTGCATGGCTGCGGTCTGACCGAAGTTGCGCTGCAACTCGACGATCCTGAGCGCTAGCCCCTCGCGCCCGACGTACTTGCGGGCGTTGACGAGCGTCGCATCCGTGCTGCCGTCATCGACGAGGATCAGCTCCCAGCGATGGGGGTAGCTAACCATCGCAGCCACGACACGCTCGATGAGCGGGCCGACGCTTTCTTCTTCGTTGAAAATGGGTACGACCAGCGACAGCTCGAGCGATTGTACCGGGTCATTCGTACCGCGAATGGGCTCTACCGTTGTCTGCAACTTTCATCTCCAAAAGGCCGGACGGCCGAGCAATCTTTAATGCTGCCGCCGCACTTGCGGAAGGCTACTACATGAAGTGTCCGCCGGTTGCCAGCGGGCAATGCCGGTTTCCCGCAATCGGCTGATCTGCCTGGGCGCTATTTCGCGCCGCCTTCCACCCAGGAGTAACCAATGGAGAAGCTGCGTTTGCCGTCACCGAAGAGATAGGGCAGCGTCAGCGTCTTCAACTCTTGCAGATGAATGCCCGATTTGACGAGGTCATTGGCGAAACCGGGGGAAATTGTTGGATCATCTGCGGTCTCGCCGCGCCAGATAACCAGCACCGGCCCCTTCGCGTCCGCATATTCGGGAACCCCTGGACCGGGGAAGAACGGGATCACGACGGGAACATCGGGAAACTCCAGCCGCATGTTGCCGGCCACGAACTTGGTTCCCGCCACGATGAGAACCGGCTTGCGGGTCGCGGTCAATTCAGCCACGTAACCGGAAAAGGGTACGTTCGTTCTTGTATACGTGCCGATGTATTGAATGCCGACGATCCGGAAGAGAAGGATCGACAGGATGACGACCATGAAGACCGGCACCACGGGCCGGAAGCGCGCAAGACCGGCGGAAAGATCGAGACCTGCGGTTTCCAGTTTCAGGAAAAGATAGATCAGAAGGACGAGCAGGCATGGGTCGAGCCAGCGCTCGTGGATATCGCTGGCGCCGGCGAAGAGGACCACGCCGACGAAGGCGAGCAGGCTGATGATCATCATCCGCTCGATCACCCGGATCATCGGGCTGGAAGAGGAGAGCGCGCGAAGGAAGTCGCGCCGGAAAGCGGCCGCGATGAGAACGATCGGCAATGCGACGAAGCCGAGGACGGCGATGATGAGAGACAGCAGTCCTTGCCCGATGCGGGGGAGGCCGGCCGGGGCCAGGTGTTCGGCGGTCATCCGCTCCAGCGTCGGCGCAGACGCGCTGGCGAGATTGTCAGGCAGCCAGAGCGCATGCGGCAGCACGATCAGAATGGCAAGGACGGCCGCCGGCAGCAAACGCCAGTCGATGAGACGGCTGCGCCACTCCCGCTCCGGCAGCACGGCAATGAGGGCGGCAAGTGGCAGGATGGCGAAATTATACTTCGAGATGAGCCCGATGCCGGTGGCGATGCCGATGAGGAGGTAGCTCCCGATCGTCGGCTGGCGCAGCGTGCGGAAAAAACCGAAGAGGAAGAGCGAGGTCGCAAACAGCAGGGCAACCGTATGGGTCAGTTCGCGCTGCGCCATCAGGCCAACCTGCGGCAGGGTAATCAGGCTCAGCATGGCGACGGCTGCGAGCGAACGGCTCTTCAGCACCTCGCGGGCAGCAAGCCCGTAGAAGAGATAGCAGCCGAAGAGAATGATGTTCTTGGGCACCGAGAGCACCCACATCGATATGCCGGTCACCGAAACGATGGCATATTGGATCCAGTTGTAGAAGGGCGGCTGCGGACCGTAGCCGGCAAGCAGATATTGCGAGTAGAAGGACTGCTCCGCCTCGTCGAGATCGAGCGTATGCGGCAAGGCGATGCGAAGCGCAATGTTCAGCAGGAAATAGGCTGCCAGAAAAATGCTTGCGCTGGTAATGCTTCTGGTAATCCGCTTCAACATCGATCTCCACGTCAAGCCGGCAAGGCGCCATCATTTACCGGTCGGCCGCTCGGATCGTCGGCGTGGAGGCGTTTTCACCGCCATCGCCATCACTCCGCCGTTGTGCGCAACCTTCATTTCTCTTAAAAGGCCTGGCGATGGTATCGGCCCATGCCGACCCAAGCGAGGAATGCCTACTACATGAAGACTTCGATCGTTGAAAGCCGGCAATCCTGGTTTATGCGCAATCGCATGACGGTGCTGACGGTCGTCATCGTCGCAGCCTATGGCCTCTTCATCCAATGGTTCTGGGGTTGGCCTGTTATCATCAGGCAGTGGGCCGATGTCGGCGCGGGTCCGGTGATCGGCGCGCTCGTGCTATTGACGAGCACCTATTTCCTGCGCACCTGGCGCATCTATGATTATTTTCCGAACGAAACGGCCGGCCGGTTCGCGGTCCTCTTCCGCGTCACGCAGATCCACAACCTGCTGAACATCATGCTGCCCTTCCGCACCGGCGAGACCAGCTTTCCGCTGCTGATGCGCACCGAATTCGGCATTCCGCTGACGCGTGGAACCTCGGCGCTCTTCGTCATGCGGCTGCTCGACCTGCACGCCCTCCTGGCCGCTGCCGGCATCGGTTTTGCCGTCGCTTCGGCCGATGCGGCTGTTGCCTGGTCGCTCTGGACAGCCTTCCTGCTGTTGCCGGTCGCAGCCTTCGCCGCCCGCAAGCCGCTGCTGCGCCTTGCCGCCAAGCTGCTACCGAAGAAAGCGCAGAAATTCGTCGCCGAGATCGAAAACGGCTTGCCGCTCGATGCCATCGCCTTTGCGCGCGCCTGGGCGATGACCATCGTCAACTGGCTGGTGAAGGTGATGGTGCTGGCATGGGCGCTCGGCCTGATGGGCGTGCTGCCAATGGCGGCGAGTTTCGGCGGCGCGCTCGGCGGTGAACTCTCTTCCGTGTTGCCGATGCATGCGCCCGGCGGCGTCGGCACCTATCCGGCC